>CAZGNH010000433.1:0-2344 GCA_964527025.1 uncultured Chthoniobacterales bacterium
CGATGCCTCGACTCCGGACCGGACGCGCGCATCCATTTCGTCAATCAAAACAATGGCATTTTTGATGAGCATGCCGGAAAGGCTCATCGTGCCGAGCAGGGCCATGAAGCCGAACGGCTGGCTGGTGGCAAGGAGTCCCAGCGAAACCCCGATCATGGCCAGCGGCACGGTGAGCCAAATGACCAGGGGTTGCTTGAGCGAGTTGAAAAGGAAAATGACGATGACCACCATGATCACAAAGAAAAACGGGAGGCTCGCAGCGATGCCGGCCTGGGCATCGCCGGAATTTTCGTATTCGCCGCCCCATTCGAGAAATCCCGAAGGCCCCAGATCCACGGCCTCGATGGCGGGCGCGATGGCTTCCCGCAGCTTCGAGGCCTGTCCGGCGATCGGGTCGCAGTGGATCGTGATGGTTGGCACACGGTTGCGGCGCCAAACCATGGAATCCTCGAAGCCGGTCTCAAAATCGGAAACAACCTGCCGCATGGGGATCATCGCCTGCGCCGCCGGGCTCCAGATCGAGAGACTGTCGAGCGAAGCCAGATCGAGGCGTTCCTCCTCCGGTGCGCGGGCAAGGATCGGGATGATTTTGTCTTCCTCGCGGAAAACCCCGATTTGCCGCCCGGCGAAGGTTTCCAACAGCGCCGCGGACAAAACCGGCAGGGTGATGCCCGCAATGCGCGCCTGTTCTTCGATGAGAACGGGCCGGATTTGGGGGATTTGCTCGCGCCAGTCGGTGCGGATGCTTTGTGCGTTGCCGCTGTCCCGCATGATCTGCGTGATGGCGTTGGCCGCGGCCCGCACGTCTTCGTAGACCGGCGAGCTGACCCGCACCTGGATTTTCCCGCCTTCGCCGGGGCCCAGGATCATCCGCTTTGCCCCGACGATTGCATCCGGATGGCGGCGCATCACCTCATCCCGAACCACCGGGATCAAACCGGTGATTTTTTTGTAGTCGTCCACCTTGACGATGAACTGGGCGTAGCTGGTGTTCGATTTTTCGGACGAGTAGGTGAGGATGAACCGAAGGGCGCCCTCACCCACGATCGTGGCAACCTCCGTCACACCGGGCTGGGACAGAATGAATTCCTCGATTCCGTCGGCCGCCTCCTCGGTGACCCGGATGTGGGTGCCCTCGGGCAGCCACATATCCACCAAAAATTGGGGACGCGACGAATCCGGGAAGAAGCTCTTGTCGGTGAATTGAAAAAGGAAGAGAGACAGGCCGAATATCCCGACCACAACGGCAAGGGTCAGCGTCCGGAAGCGCAGGCAAAACCGCAGGGCGGTTTGATACACTTGGAAGAGCGCTCCTTTGTAGGGGTCCTCCTGCTCCTCACCCGGCTTGAGCGGCGTGGCTTTGATGAACAGGAAGCAAAGGAGCGGAGTCACGGTGATCGCCGTGGCCCAACTGAAGAGCAGGGAAACCCCCACCACAATAAAGAGCGAGCGGCAGAATTCTCCGGTCGAGTCCTGGGACAACCCGATGGCGGCAAAGGCCAAAATCGCCACAAGTGTCGCCCCCAGCAACGGGGTGAAATTCTGCCCCACGACCGCTTTGGCGGCTTCGAGGCGGTCTTCGCCCTTCTGAATGCGGATGAGCATCCCCTCGGTAATGACGATGGCATTGTCCACCAGCATCCCAAGGGCAATGATCAGCGCACCCAGCGAAATGCGTTCAAGCGACACATCCCCAAGCATCTTGAGAATGATCATGGTGCCCGCAACCGTCAGAAACAGCACCGCGCCAATGATCAGTCCCGAACGCAACCCCATGAAAAGCAGCAGAACCACCACCACGATGGCGATTGCCTGCATGAGGTTGACCACAAACGCATTGACTGCCGCAATGACATCCACGCTTTGGAAACTGATGATTTGGATTTCGATTCCGACAGGACGCTCCCCCTCGAGATCCTTGAGCATTTGTTTAACCGCTTCGCCCATGGTGACCACATTGCCTCCGGGAACGTTCGAGATCCCCAGCCCGATGGCCTGTTTCCGATTGTGCCGCAGAATCGAAGCCGGAGGATCTTTGTAGTCACGTTTCACCTCTGCCAAATCCCGCAGGAAAATCAGGCGCTCCCCGTCGGCCGTGATAAGGAGATCTTCCATGTCGGCGACCCCGGTGATATCGCCGGTCGGGCGGAAGGCCAGATAGTTGTCGCCGCCCCGTGTGCGACCGGCGTCCGCCACGAGCCCCTTCTCCGCAAGAGCGGTGTAAATGGTATTGGCGTCAATCCCGAGACCGGCCATTCGCTCCGTCGATAGCTCAACATAAATGGCCTCATCGAGCGTGCCCTGGCGTTTGATGCCTTTGACATCCGGCGCCTTGAGCAGCTTC
>CAZGNH010000434.1:0-5620 GCA_964527025.1 uncultured Chthoniobacterales bacterium
CACCCTCAAAAACCACGCCCTCTCCCCCGCCCACTCCCCTCGAAATCACCAAGCGCCCCGTCCCGGAACACAATATCTCCACTGGCTCGCCCACACGGACAAGGCGCCCGGGCAAAATTTCGAACGGCACCCGCCCCCCGCTCATTGATGCTGCTTCACCCACCATGCGCAAGGTTTATAATGTGCACCCCCCCGAGCTTGCCAATGAAAAACCCAAGTGGATCGTCCTGGGCACCTCTGCCACCACATCTTCTGCTTTTGCACATTCCGGGGATGCGTCTCTAAATCCAGTGCATTGCGCTTTTGGGGGTTGGCAGGGCTTTGTGTAATTGACAAATTCATTGTCGAATATCAACATGGCCTTCTTCGCCGGAGGCTTGTGCAGACCCCGGGACCCATGCCATGGGGCCCTGGTGTCGGCTCGCGGCGACCGCACCGCCCCGACACCTCAAACTTCCCGCTCAAACCACTGCCGTTTCGAGCGGCTTCCCATTGCTTAATCCACAAACAAATGATCAAGGAAATACTGGTTTTACACCACACGCACGTCGATATTGGTTACACGCACCCGCAAGGAGTGATCTGGGAACTCTATCGGAGGTTCATGGACCGGGCGCTGGCGTTTTGCGATGAGACGGCGGATTGGCCGGAGGAGTCGCGGTTTCGGTGGACAGTGGAGTGCACGTGGCCTTTGTTGGACTGGCTTGAGCGTGCGGTGCCGGGCGATGTGGAGCGCTTCCGGGCGGCTGTGGCCCGCGGCCAGATGGGGGCGGGAGCACTGCCGATGAACATGACACCCTTGAGTGACGCGGGTTCGTTGGTCGAAGGCCTCCGACCGCTTGAGGGTCTGCGGAGGGACTTCGGGCTGCCGCTGAAGGTGGCCATCGGGCATGACATCAACGGGTTGCCGTGGACGTCGGTTCCATTGATGTGCGATGCCGGCGTCGGGATGCTGATCATGGGAATCAACGTTGCCTTCGGGGGTTACCCGCTCACGCGTCCGCTGCCGTTCCGGTGGGAAGGGCCCGACGGGCGCCGGATATTTGCCTTCAACGGCGAGCATTACAATGAATTCTACCGGATGGCGCACTACTTCGCGTCAAAGAACATCGGCAACAAAGAATTGGAAAAGGCGGTCAAACGGTTTTTGGAGGAGAAACTGCCTGCGGACTGGCCGTTTTCGTTTGCATTCCTCACCGCCACCCACCCGTATTGCAGCGACAACAACCCGCCGGTCCGGGACCTCGCAAGGATCATCCGCGCATGGAACGACGCGGGACACAAGCCGGCCATCCGGATGATTCTGCCCGAGGACTTGCTTGAGGCGGTACGGCGCGAGGAGGACAAGCTGGAGACATGGCGCGGGGACTGGACGGATTATTGGAATTTCGGGGCGGGGAGCATGGCGCTCGAGACGGCGGTTTGCAGGCGCGGGCGCGAGCGGGCGCGGGTTGGACGCTGGGTGGCGGCGGCAGGCGGGTTGCCTCCCGACGCGGGCCGTGACGGGAGGTTCGACGAGGCCGTGCACCAATGCCTGCTCTATGAGGAGCACACCTTTGTCTGCTCGGCCTCGTGCATGGATCCCGAAACTGAAGAAATCCCGGCCTCTTTCTGGTGCAAGTCGTCGCATGCGTGGAGGACGCGCGATGCAGCGGCCTTTGCCCTGCGCGAGACGCTCGAGGCACTGGCGGGCAATACATCGGAAGGGGAGCTTGCCGGTCTGCTGCTTGTGAATCCCTCCGGACGGGATGCGACCGGGCCGGTCCTCCTGCCGGATTTGATGTCCAACGCCCTGGAGGACTCGGAGGGGCAAACCGAAATTGGCGAAGATTTTGTCTGCACGGGCAAGAGGGATTGGGACCACCTTCTGCCACGCCAATTTCAAGTGGACATGATGGTGGCGGGCGCGGCTCGGTCGGGTGGCGGGGTGCACATCGGCCCGTTCACCGTCCCGGCTTACGGGTGCCTGCGCGTGCCGTTCAAGGAGCTTGCCGCGCGCCGCCTCCCGCCCCCCGCACCATTCACTCCGAGCGGCAACTCACTCGCCTCGGACCATTTCTCACTCTCCTTCGACCCGCAGACCGGACGCGTCCTCTCGCTGGAGCACAACGGGCTCGGGCGCATCCTCGAAGCCGCCGCCCACCCGGTCTTCGGCTTTGTAAGGGAAACACCCGCGGACGCCGACCCGTCCGCCCCCATGCTGGGACGCGAGGCGTTCATGAATTTGGACTGGCGCAAACTCCACCAGAATATCAGCGGGTGGCGCACCGGCTGGCAGGCGGTCCACGAAGGGCCGCGCACACTGCGCTCCGTGCGGTGTCTTGACTCTCCGGAGGGAGCCGAACTTCGCCTTGACTGGCAGGATGCCCCCGGCGTTTCAGTTCTTCGCCAGCGCATTGTCCTGAGCCGTCACCATCCGGAGGTGGTGTTCGAGGCGGTGATGGTGCCCGATTACTGCGTGACGCCCGTGGCTTTCATGTTTGTTTGGCCGACTGTTCTTGAGGCCGGCTGGCAGGCGCATTTCGACACGGCGGGCATGCCTGTCGAGCTGGACGCCGGGCAGCTCCCGGGTTCATGCCGCGATTACGTGACCGTGGACCGTTGGGCTTGCATGCATGACCGGCACCGCTGCCTTTCCCTCGCCTGTCCGGATGCCCCGCTCGTGCAATTCGGTGCCTTCGGCTTCGGAAGGCACCAAGCATCGGTACCCCGTGAGGCACACCCGCTCTTGATCGGATGGCCCGCAAACAACTACTGGAACACAAACTTCATGCCGGCGCAGCCGCACCCGATCAAGGTGCGGTATGTTCTGCGTGCCGATCAAACCCACCGGCCCGAAGAGGCCGCCGCCTTCGCCGAACGTGCCATGCGCCCGGTCGAATTCCACCCGCTGACTTCTCCGTCCCCAACCACCGAATCCCCGGCTCTTATGACTGTCGATCCCGCCGCAGTCCGCGTCCTTGCTCTGCAACGCAGCGCCGATGGCACGGAAATCCTTCTTGCCAACCCATCGGATGGTCCGGCCTCCGCGCGCGTTTCTCTGCCGTTGCTCCAGGCCTCATCGGTCCGGTCTCTGGATGCATCCGGGCTGCAATGCGCGGTCGAAGACGGCACGCTTTTTGCGGAGATGCCGGCTCGCACGATCCGCCGCCTGCTCCTTCTTTCCTGAATGCCCCTTGAGCCGTGGAGTTCTTGACGTCTCTGTTTGAGCGTATAGTTCCTTTTCGCAATGAGCATGGATTTGTCTCTGTTCCGGCTGGTGCGAAACGACAAGCCTCAGGCCATTCAGGATCAGATTCGCGAGCAAGTGAGGGATTTGATTGTCGCGGGAATGTTTGAGGACGGGATGCGGTTTCCCTCGACACATGTTTTGGCCAAGTTGTGGAAGACGCATCCGTCGCTGGTTCATTCGGCGCTGGTTCCACTGACGAAGGAGGGATGGCTCAAGCGTGTCAACCGAGTGGGGACGTTTGTGAGCCGTCCCGAGCCGCGGATCGAGAGGGTGGGGGTTTATTACCCGAACGAGTCGTTTTTGAATGCGGAACACGCATTTTCGTGCAAGCTGCTTTTCGAGCTTGCCAGATTGTTGCGTGCCGAGGGGGTCGGGATTTCCACGTGGATGGATCCGCGCCCGCGCGAGGAGCAGAGGCGGTCGTGGCCGGTGTTGGTGGAAGCGGTGCGGGAGCGCAAGATACACGCGCTGGTTGTGACCGCCACGAACTGGGAGTATATCCGTTGGCTGCGCCATCTGGCGGTTCCCACCGCGATCATGACCTCCGGGAATGTTCCCGATCAAGTCGCCTACGACTTCGGCCAATTCGGAGCGCTGGTGCTTGATGCCTTGGTGCGCCAAGGGTGTAAGTCGGTCGGTTTGATCGCGCTCAAGGGGCCGGGCTTCACCAATCCGGACGGGTCGAAACACATGGACACCATCTTTTACCAGGACTTTGTGGACAGGGCCACGGACCTTGGGTTGCGGATTCGCAACGAGTGGATGCGTTACTCGATGCAGGAGATTTACCCGATGAGTTATCATGAACAATTTGGCTACGAGCAATTTCTTGCCCTTTGGAGCCAGCCTGATCGCCCGGAAGGACTGGTTGTCTGGCCCGATACGGTCGCCAAAGGGGTGATTCTGGCCGTCAAAAAACTCGGGGTGGATGTGCCGGGCAGCCTCAAGCTTGTATTGCACCGCAACCGCGGCATTCCGGTTTTCTGCCCGGTGCCCGCGTCCTTTGTGGAGTCCGATGCGGCCGAGGGAGCCGCCGCCCTCTGGAAGCAGGTGCAGCGTCAATTCCGTGGAGAAGCCCCCAAACCGATCATCATCCCCTTTCATCCCGCGCCCATGGAGGGCCGGCCCGCAACTTTGCCAAGCCATCTGCTGCAACTTGCGGGAGGCAGCCGGCATCGGGCTTGAATCGCGGTTCGGATAGTATGCGCCCATACATTCCTCCCTCGATTCCGCGCGCCGCCAGCGCCTAGCAGCTTGTCGGACATAGAATCGGAGGCGGTGTGTTGGTTGGGATGTTCGGGAGGGAAGGTGGCGGCCCAGCCGACAAGCTGCTAGTAAACAGTATTGGGGCTAATACACCAGCTCACGGAAGCGTTCGATCCGGTGGGCGGTGATGATATTGCCGTTGTGTGGGTTGCTCGCGCGTTCGTCGCCCGAGCGGCTGAGGATTTGGAGGTCATCGCCGTCGATGACCATGCTGGCATAGTGGCGCGAGGCGACTTCGACCGGGCCGATGGCCACGACTCCCGCGAAGCACCAGTCCACCATGTTGCGCGAGAAGTGGATCACCAGGCGCCGGCGCTCGTTGTTGGGGAGGTTGAATCGGTCGGGCGGCAAACGGTCGGCGCGCCGCATGCTGTCTGTGGCCTGCGTGCTCAAGAGCCAATAGAGTTCCGTGACATCATCGTAAACGACGTGGAATTTCATCTGGCCGCCCGGACAGGGAACAAAGACAATCCTTCGCCCGGAGGGCACGGTCTCGAATTGGGTGATCATCTCGCCCGTGCCGGGTTCCTTCCCCTGCTCGACGACTTTGAGCATGCACGCGTAGCCGGTGCCCCCGGTGTGTGCGCGCGACCACAGATGGAACGTCTTCCCCGACGGGTCGCACCAATAATGGTCGGGGTCCACGAATTGCACGACATTCGTCTCGAGCCACCCCATCGCGTCACACCAACGGTCCGGACCCACAAAGCCGCGCCCGGGATAAAAAAGCGGAAAGAATGGCATCCCAAACCACTCGAACTCGCGGTCGGAAACATGATCGGCAAAAACCAGCTCGGTCGCAAAATCCCAGCTCTCGCACTGCGTCAGGTCGGCATCCACCCGCCCCCGCATCAGCACCGGCGCCATCCGCGCCACCCAGAAAGGCAGCCCCCACCGCTCCATCACCAAATAGACGCAACCGTGCGCGTAGTGGACATTGCACGGCGCCTGGTGCCAAATCTCCCCCTCGGTCAGCTTCACCACTTCGCTCCATGTCTCCCCGGAGTCATCGGACCGACAAATCATCAAGTCCCGGTTGTGCCCGAGGATATACACCGAATTCCCCGCCACAAACGGCCGCGCGTGCAGGCAATTGAAAAATCCCGTCTGCCGCCAGCTCCG
>CAZGNH010000435.1:0-6915 GCA_964527025.1 uncultured Chthoniobacterales bacterium
GTATGCACTCATACAGCCCTCCCCCGATTCCGCGCCCGCCTTGTCCCAGCCAGCCTCGCGCGGCGTCTCGCGACGAAGTTTGTGAGAGATGCGGGCTAAATTTTCATTTGCTCCCGTTTTTCGAGGCGGGGACGATTGGAGCCTTGGCGGACTGGTTTGCGGTTGTGGCGTTGTTCCGCCACCCGATGGGGACGGCTGCCAGTTTCCGTTCACAGGGTCTGCTCAAACCGGTGCCCGGCGTTCGGATCCTTCCCATCCTGTCCCTGACGGCTGATCTTCTGAATCGCCATCTCAAGACTCGTTATTTCCACCGGCTTGGTGAGATGTTCCATGAAACCGACTTCTTTGCAGGCCTGCCGGTCCTCCTCCATGCCATATCCGCTCAGGCAGATGCCCCGGATCTGCGGGCGCAGCTTTTTCAATTTGCGCATGAGGTCCAAACCGCTTTCATCCGGCAGCCCCAGATCGGAAATGACGAGATCGAAATCGATTCGGCCGAACAACTCACAAGCCTCCGCGGCAGTCGACGCATAACTGGGCTTGTACCCCATGCTCTGAAGGATGCGGGTGAGGATGAGTCCGGTGTCGGCGTGATCTTCCACCACCAAAATGTTCTCAATGCCATCGCTCCCGGAGGAAGCGGCCGGGGCGGCCGCTGTTTCCCCCGCCTCCGGATGCACCTCCGGCTGAAGCAGCGGGAGCGTCACGTCAAAACAGCAACCTTTACCCATGCCATCCGAAGAAGCCGCAATACGCCCGCCATGCATCTCCACCACCGCTTTCGCAATGGCCAGTCCAAGCCCGAGCCCGCCGCCGGTTCCTGTGCCGTGATTCTCCCGCACCTGTTCGAAGGGCAGAAAAATCCGGTCCAGATTTTCCCGCGCAAGCCCCTGTCCGCGATCCCGCACCGAGATGGTGACTTCATCCTTGCCGGAGGCGGCATGCAGTTGGATGACGCTTTTGGGCGGACTAAATTTCACCGCGTTTTTCAGCAAATTCCAAAACACCTGCTGGAGTCGCGGCCCATCGGCATGCACTGTGCAGTTCTCCAGGTTGTCGAGTACAAGTTCGAGTTTCTGATTTTTGGCGTCCAGATCGGGGGCCACGATCTGGGCCGTGTGTTTGAGAAGCCCGGCCACCTGGAGCGGCTGCCATTCCAGCTCGATCTTTCCCTGGCTGATGCGGGTCAGATCCAGAAGATCGTCGATCAGACGGCTTTGAATCCGCACGTTGCGCCGGATCATCTCAAGATCATCGCGGACGTCCTGCGGAAGACGTCCGTCGCTGCCGAGCACGCCCACCGCGGCAAGCACCGGGGTCATCGGCGTCCTCAACTCGTGCGAAAGCATGGCGAAAAATTGATCCTTTGATCTGTTGGCGGTCTCCAGCTCGGCGGCCCGGTTCTTCAGCGTGGTTTGCAATCGCAAGGTGTCCATGAACAAGCCGCACTGGGCGGCGAGCCATTCGAGCACTTTGAATTGTTCCTCACTCCAATGGGAGACATCCGTGCTGGCGGCAAGCAGCGCACACTTCCTGCCGCTTGCCAGATGGATGGGCGTTGCAATCAAAGAACGATAGCCCGATTCCCCGCGAAAAGGATCCGCCAAATCGGGTCGCTCGTTCAGATCCGAAACATAGGCCGTTTTTCTCCGGCTCCACACAAGGTCCAACAGATTGTTTTCAAATGCCCACTGGACCGGAAGGGATGGAGCATTGGAAGCGCGGGCATGATCCACCATGGACGTTTCGTTGTCATTCTCTTCAATAATCGCAACCGCTCCGGCGGGAGGACCGATGATGATCAACGTGTTTTGACAGAGATCCTGGAAGGAGGCGGATGCGTCGTCCGGGGAGCTGGAGAACTGCAGCAAATTCCGGAGCACTTCCTCGCGGCGCCCGAGCTGTCCATTGGCCTCGTGCAGTTCCTCGTTTTGCGCGGACAATTCCTCCGCCTGGGCCTCCATTTCTTCATTCTGCTGGATCAACTCCTCCGCCTGGGCCTGGATTTCCTCGTTTTGCTGGGATAATTTGGAGGCGGCATCCTCCAGTTCCGCTTTTTGTTGAAGGAGACTTTCGGATTGTTGAACCAGCTTCTTGAGCAGGATCAGAACAAACGACATGATCAGGCCGCCCACGAGGATATTGGTAATGGCCGTGAAATAAAAAACGGTTTCCACGCGGGGGCTGAGAATTTCCGGCGGCAGGATCCACCACACCTTGAGATATGTCAGCACGATGAACGAGACCGCCATCAGCCAGATATGCCAGTGGCGCCGCGTCCAGAGCACCAGAAAGTAGGGAATGATGAACGAGAGATGCATGGGCACTTCTCTGAAAAGGACCAACCTCACGACGACCCAGATGAGAACCGCCGCGATAACGGCGGTCGTGGCGGCAAATACACCCGGAGGGTCTCTGCGAAGAATCAATTTTTCTCGTAGAGGCATGAAGCAAGTTTCTTGAAAGCCAAATGTGCGGGTGGTGTCTCGGCCTTTCCGGTGACCAACAATCCACCGGGGGCAAGCTCGCGGTGCAGCCGGTCCCACACCAGTCCGGCCGCGGATTTTTCCAGATAGATCGCCATGTTTCTCCAGAGGATGATATTCCACGGTCCGGGTTCCACCCCCTGCAGGAGATCGGCCTGTTTCCACATCACCCGTGCGCGCAGATCGTCCGCCACCTGGTAACAACCGTCCTTCAACCGGAAATAGCGGGCGCGCCATTCATCCGGCAGAACACGCGTCGATTCCGGCCGGCACCGTCCGGTCCGGGCCTGCTCCAGAGCGTCCGGGTGTTCCTATGAAGAAAGGCACAGGAATTTCGCGCATCGGGGCGGATTCGGATGTGTGCAATCCCGCAGGTGTCAAAACGCAAAACAAAAACCTTGAACTCATGCAATTTCCCGACGGCGATTTGAAAGACTTCGTCCGGGCCGAACTTTCCACCCTCAAGCAGCATCTCGCCCAAATCGAGGCGATTCACAAAACCCTCCCGGACGAAGCGCAAGCAACCCCCGCTCCCTGAAGCACAAGATGCCGGGGCTGGTTCGATCACTCGCCGGGCTCGCGCTTCGGGTCGCGATACCACAGGACGCCATGGCGCCGCAGATTTTCCACGAGGGCGCGCATATTGGCGGCGAGTTCGCGGTCGCTGAGGAGAGCTCCGAGGACGCCGCGCCCCTGTTTGGCCTGGTTGAGGAGGGTGCGGGTGTCGGTGATGGCTCGTTTGAGTTCGTCGGCGGCGGATTTGGCGGAGGACATGGCGTCGTCGCCGCTTGCGAGGGCCTGTTCGGCGCGCGCGGAGAAGGCGTCGAGTTTGCCCGAGAATTCTTCGATGGCGGTGGTGGATTTTTCGAGATTTTCAACGGTGCTCCGGATGTCGGCCATGGTTTGGTCGGTCAGGATTTCGTGGTCGATTTTTTCGGCGACGGCGCTGATTTTTCCGACTGCATCACGGATATCGGTCATCAAGTCACCCGCTCCGTCCGCGAGGTCGCCGAATCCGCCGCCTTCACCGCGGCCCTTGATGACGGCCCCCGGTTCGATCGGGGGGGAATCGCGCCGGGTCTTTTCGAGGGCGATTTGCACGAAGCGGTCGCCGAGCAGGCCCGAGCTGCCGACCGAGAAGACGGCGCCGGAGGGGATCCGCACCTCGTCGTGGATATTGAGCATCACATAGACTCCGTCCATGTCGGGCAGGATGGCGGGAGGGGTCGCAACCGTGCCGATTTTTGCGCCGGCCAGCAGGACGCTTGCGCCCTTGAGGAGGCCGCTGGCATTGGGGTATTCGACGCGGATTTCGTAGGTGCGTCGGATTCCCTCGCCGAAGCGTCCGAAGTAGACAACCATCATCGCGACGGCAAACAGCCCCAGCGCCAGAAAGATGCCGACTCGGAGTTGATTGTTGCTTTCGTCCATGGCCGTCAACCTTCGTCTCCTTGCGAGCGCCCGTCCACAAAATCCCGCACAACCCTGTCCTTTTCCGTACGCAGATCGCCGGGCGTTCCAAGGAAGTGGCGGCGTCCGCCATCGATGAGCGACACGCGGTCGGCGATGTGGAAACAGCTTGTCATGTCGTGCGTGACGACGAGGGAGGTGACATTGAGCTGTTGTTGGAGGCGGCGGATGAGGCGGTTGATGCTGTCCGAGACGATGGGATCGAGGCCGGCGGTGGGTTCGTCGTAGAGGATTATCTGGGGGGTGCTGATGATGGCCCGTGCGAGGGCGACGCGTTTGCGCATGCCGCCGCTCAGGTTGACCGGCATCTTGGTGTTGTGCCCCTGCATGTTCACAAGGGCCAGCGCCTCGTCGACTTTCTTGCGGATGACCGCCTCGTCCCGCTCCCCGTGCTCGCGCAGCGGAAAGGCCACATTCTGGTAAACGGTCATGGAATCAAACAGCGCCCCGTCCTGGAAGAGCATGCCGACTTTCCGGCGGACGGCTTCGAGGTCGCGTTCGCGCAGGGGGACGATATCGCGTCCCTCGAGGAAGATGCGACCTGCATCGGGTTTGGTGAGGCCGATGAGGTGGCGCAGGAAGACGCTTTTGCCGCCGCCGCTTTTGCCGAGGAGGACCATGGTTTCGCCGCGCTGGATTTCGAGCGAGAAGCCGCGCAGGATCTGCTGCCCTTGGATCGAGGTGTGGAGGTCCTCGACGCGAAGGAGAGGCGCGCTCATCGCTGGCCCGCCGGGAAGAGGATGTTGAGGAACATCGTGAGGAAGAAATTGACCACAAGGATTGCCAGCGAACACGTGACGACGCTGCGGGTCGTTGCCCGCCCGACTCCCACCGCCCCGTCCGCCGCATAAAGCCCCTCCCGGCAGCTTACAAAGACAATGATCACCGCAAAAAAGAATCCCTTGATGAGGGCCATTGCAATGTCGGTGAAGTCGGTGAATTTCACCATGTTGGCGACAAAATAGGCGGCTTCGACATGCAGCACCCGCGTCGCAACCAGGTAGGCCGCCAGGGTGCCGCACCCCACGCACTCGATCACCAGCAGGGGCATCGAGACAAACATGGCCATGGCCCGCGGCACCACAAGGTAATCCACCGGGTGGACCGCCAGCGCGCGCAGTGCGTCGATCTGCTGCGTGACCTTCATGGTGCCGATTTCGGCGCTCATGGCCGCGCCGACGCGTCCGGCCACCATCAATCCCGTGAGCACCGGTCCCAGTTCGCGGAACATTGCAAGGGTCACCACCGGCCCGACCGCCGTCTCCATGTTCAGGCTCGCAAATTGGAAATACGCCTGCGCGGTGAAAACCGCCCCTGTGAAAGCCCCGGTCACAACAACCACAAGCTGTGAGCCATACCCGATCTCGGCAATCTGGCGCATGACCAGCCGCCAGCGGATTCGTCCGGCCAGAATCGAGCCGGATGTCTCCCATGCCAGACGGCCCACCTGTCCCAAAATGATGAAAAACGAGAGGAACACCCCCCGCAGCAGGGAAAAAACTCGCGGTGTTGCCGGCCGGGCGGCCGCGGTGGATCCGTTCACTTCCCGTCGCCCCTGCGGTCTCAGGGGGCCTCTCCGATATCGAGGCGTTGCGTTTTCTTTTTTTCGCTGACCTCGGGGGGCAGTTGGCCGACAAATTTTACTTCGAGGGAGATGTGGCGGAAGAGGGATTGGAGGGCCTCGGCATCGAGGACTTTGTCGGTGAATTCCATGTAGACGATATCGTGGTTGGTATCGACCTTGTAGCGGAGACCGGGGATGGCTTCGAGCTCGAGGGCGAGCCCCATCATTTTTTCCGGCGCGCGCAGTCCGGCGGCATAGACCTCGATTTCGACCATGGCCCAAAGATTCCGCTCACGGCGGGCGGAAGGCAAGCGGATTTGTCGCGCGGTTTCAAGCAGGGGGGTGCATCTCCAAAAAGACCCCATCGCGCCCGGAGGTCGCGATCCACCGGCTTCGCCATTTCCATACAGGCGCAAGGTGGATCGCGACGTCCCGGCGCGATGGGCAAGGTGGATCTTCATGCTGGATTTCCAGTGGCGGAAGGACCACGATGAATGCGCACCAGTGTTAGCCAAACGTATAATACCATGTCTTGATGTGACCGGGGGACGGGTCGTGAAGGGAACAAATTTTGTAGACCTGCGCGACGCGGGGGATCCGGTCGAATGTGCTGCCGCCTACGATGCGCAGGGTGCGGACGAGCTGGTGTTTCTTGATATCACGGCCTCTTCCGACGGGCGCGATACGATGGTGGATGTGGTGCGCCGCACGGCGGGATGCTGCTTCATGCCGCTGACGGTCGGGGGGGGGATTCGCACGGTCGGGGATTTTCGCACGATGCTGCTTGCCGGGGCGGACAAGGTGAGCGTCAACACCTCCGCCGTGCTCAACCCGCGTTTGATCGCCGATGCGGCGGCCGTGTGCGGGTCGCAGTGCGTGGTGGTGGCCATCGATGCGAAGCGTTCCGGTCCGGGACGCTGGGTGGTTTACACGCACGGCGGACGCAACCCCACCGACATCGACGCGGTCCAATGGGCGTGCGAGGCCGCGCGGCTCGGCGCCGGCGAGATCCTCCTCACCAGCATGGACGCCGACGGCACCTGCGACGGCTACGACATTGCGCTCACCGCCACCGTGTCCACCGCCGTCTCCATTCCCGTGATCGCCAGCGGCGGAGCCGGGACCCTCGACCACCTTGCCGAGGTGCTCGACCGGGGCTGCGCCGACGCCGTCCTCGCAGCCAGCATTTTCCACTTCGGCACATTCACGATCGCCCAGGCCAAAGACCATCTTGCTGCGCGCGGGCTGACGGTCAGGCCCTGACGGTCAGGCCCACCCTGCGGCGGGTGCGGCCTGAAAACATTGCGTCTGCCGGGAGCCGGCGGTAAGATGGGCCATCGATGCGAAAGGCGGGGGTTTGGATATTGTTCATGATGCTTGTGGCGGGGGTGGGTG
>CAZGNH010000436.1:0-2189 GCA_964527025.1 uncultured Chthoniobacterales bacterium
TTCGCGCGCCTTGGCAAGCAACGCCAGCGCCTCCCCGGTCTCGGACGCCACCCCATACGACGCCCTCCACACAAACACCCCCCCGGCAAGCCCCGCCAGAAGGGTCAAGAAAAATGCGTTTCGCATGGGGGTCCCGGACGCCATCAGGGGGTTTCCCGGATTTCCGGGATGACAAGCCGCCGCGCCTGCAGCCACCGCACCCCGAACATGTCCACCGTCGCCCGCAATGCCCGGTTTCCAATGCCGTATTTGCTCGAACCAAACCGCCGGGCACGGTGGTTGACGGGGATTTCGGTCACCCGGAAGCCTGCCTGTTTGACAAGGGCCGGCAGGAACCGGTGCACCCCGTGAAAGGGCACGATCGCTTCAAGGCATTCGCGCCGCATGGCCTTGAGCGTGCAGCCGGTATCCCGAATCCCGTCGCCGACAAAACGGCTCCGCACAAAATTGGCAATACGGCTGGCAATGACCTTGGAGAGACTGTCCCGCCGCCGCCGCCGGTAGCCGCAAACCATGTCGGCCCCCTCCCCCAACCCCGCGAGAAGACGGGGAATATCGGACGGATCATTTTGCAGGTCGCCGTCCAGAAGCACGATCTTCGAGCCGTTGGATGCCCGCATGCCCGCCAGCAGGGCCGCACTTTGACCCGCATTGGCGGCCAACCGGAGAAGCCGCACTCCGGGCCGCGGACGGATCCGCTCGGCGGTCCGGTCGGTGGATCCGTCATCAACAAGGATGAGTTCGTGGTCGAGCCCCCCGAGTGCGGAATCGAGTTCGCGCTCAAGGGCCTCGACGTTGTCTTCCTCGTTGTAGAGGGGGACCACTACGGAAATGTCGGGTTTGTTCACAGGGGCATGGTTTGGTAGTCGAGGCACAAGTAAAGGAAGTGCCCGGCGGTTTCCCGGATAAGCTGGACTTCGGAGAATGCGGATCCGATGGACTGCGGCAGAGACTGCGGATCTCCGGTCCCGATGTAAATGGCCGACCGCCCGACAAACGGGTTGCGCGCGGTCAGTTCCTCGAAAAATTCGTCGGGGGCCTCCGGTGTTTCGATGAAATCGTCATACGAGGGCCAGAGGGAAAACTGGCTCGATATGTCCTGCGATTCGCGGACATAGACGCGCGGGTGCCCCTCCGGGGGGATGATGGTGTCGCGCAGGTGGTGGGAGAGGGACGCCGCGAGCGCCGGGGTGTCCGCAATGAAAAACAATCCTTCGGGCACGTCGGGAGACAGGTGCTCGTCCAAAGCCAGCAGGTGCCCGGCCACCTCGCGCGCCACACCCGGCTCACGAATTGCATCGCGGAGCACGGGCACGGAGAAAACCGCCGCGGCGACCAACGCCGCTGCAAGGATGGAGCGGGTCATTGCCGCACAGGCCGCCGGGAGCAGAATCGCGGCGGGAAGGAGCACCACCGTGCCCGCATCCCACCCGCGGTAGACCGCAAGCACCGCAAACAAGATTCCCGGCAGCGCCGCCAAAAGCAGAAATGCGGACGCAGAAGAGGAAGCCGCCCTTCCCGCACTCCGGCACACAGCCCACGGCACCGCAACGGCAAACACGGGCGACAATCCGAAAAACAGGGACTCGAGCCCCGCAGCCAGTGCCCGCAAGTCGAAACCGGCCAGGGCCGCCGGGGTCCACCCGGCAATCGGAATCCATGCGTTGCGCGCGTTCCATGCCAGCGGGGCAACAAGCGCCGCGCAAACCGCAAGAACGACCGCCACCATGCAGAAAATGGCCGCCGGCCTCCGCCCCGTCCGGCGCAGAAGCGGACCGGACGCCGCCAGCACGCCCACCGGAGCGGTCGCATACGAAAAAAGGGACGCCACGGCAAAGGCCGCGCCGGCAGCCGCCGGCCCGGTTATGAGACCCGCCCCGGCCTGACCGCCGCGGGAGGTGTCGCGGATGATGACCAGACCCGCAAGAGCCAGCGCCATGGCGGGCGCCTCCGGGCCGCAGGAGAGGGCGGCGCTGTTGAAGGCCGGCAGCAGGTTGAGGGCGATCGCACCAAGGACCCCGGCGCGTTCATCCACAAGCCTCTTCCCGAGAAGCCAGCAACCCACGGTCGCCGCGGCCGCCCAGAACGGCCCCAACAGCATCCACCAATTTCCGCCGGCCAGCGCGGCGGCACGGACCGTGAGCGCCGTGCCCGGCGGGCCGTCGAAGTAGGCGGGGGCGGGGTGCTCC
>CAZGNH010000437.1:0-1954 GCA_964527025.1 uncultured Chthoniobacterales bacterium
CGACAAGGCCATCCTCGAAACCTTCCCGAACAGACACCCCGCCCGACCCTACTGGGTCCGCTTCGAGTGCCAGGAATTCACCTCGATGTGCCCGGTCACCGGCCAACCGGACTTCGCCGCCATCCACATCCGCTACGTCCCCGACCGCCTGTGCCTCGAAACCAAGTCGCTGAAATTTTACCTCGCCTCCTACCGCCACACGGCCAGCTTCAACGAGGAAATCGTCAACCGGATCCTGGATGACTTGGTGGCGGTGACCCGCCCGCGCCAGATGGTGGTCGAGGGGCGGTTTGCAGCGCGCGGGGGGATTGCGCTCACCGTGGACGCCCAATACCCGGCGGTCAGCGGCGGGGCGGACGCTTCGGGGGGTTGAGCCGCACCGAGACCGATTGGGCGTGGGCGTCGAGGCCTTCGATGCCTGCGAGGGCTTCGACGGCGGGAAGGGACGCGCGCAGTGAGGGCTTGTCGAGGCGGATGATGCTGGTGCGGCGCTGGAACTGATCGGCCGTGAGACCCGCAAACGCCTTTCCGGCCCCGCCGGTGGGCAGTTCGTGGCTTGGGCCGGCAAGGAAATCTCCGACCGCGACGGGGGAAAGGGCCCCGAGGAAGATGGCGCCCGAGGTGGTCAGGTGGGCGGCGATTTCGCCCGGGGCGGCGGTTGCGATGGCAGTGTGTTCCGGGGCGAAGGCGTTTGCGATGCGGACGGCTTCGGGCATGTCGGCCACTTCAACAAGGCAGGTGTTGGCGAGTCCCATGGCGAGTTCCTTCGAGCGCCGGACCCGCGCGGCACGGCGCGCAAGGGACTTTTCAACCGCCCGCAGGAGGACGCGCGAATCGGTCAGCAAAACCCCCAGACTGCCCGCCCCGTGCTCGCACTGCGCCAGCAAATCGCACGCCACCCATTCGGAATCCGCCGATGCATCCGCGATCACAAGCACCTCGCTGGGTCCCGGCAACAAATCCACCGCCACCCTCCCGAAAACCTGCCGCTTCGCCTCGACCACATACGCATTGCCGGGTCCGAAAATTTTGTTCACCGGGCGGATCGTGCCGGTGCCGAAGGCGAGCGCCGCCACCGCCTGGGCTCCCCCGACCCGGTAGATTTCCGTCGCGCCGCATTCCGACAGGGCGAAGAGGACGGCGGGGTGGACCGAGGCGTCCGCGCGCGGAGGCGTGACCGCGACAATCTCCCTCACGCCCGCAGCGGAAGCCAGCGTGCAGGTCATCACCGCGGTCGAAACAAGGGGCGCCGTCCCGCCGGGAATATAAATGCCCACGCGCGCAAAGGGATCAAACCGCTCGCCGACGACCGCCCCCTGCGCGTTCTTGCGGAACCATGTCTTGCGGAGACTCCGGCGCGCAAATGCAGCGACATTCTTTTTCGCCGCGGCAATGGCGGCGCGGACCGGCTTCCCGATCGTGCCGCGCGCGGCGGCGATTTCCGCAGGCGTCACAAACAGGGCACGCGGCACGAGGGCCGGACCCCCGAAGCGCTTCGTGAGGCGGCAAAGGGCGCGGTCGCCATTGTGCTCCACATCGGCAAGGATTTTTTCGACCGATTTGCGGATGACGGGATCCGGCAGGGAGCGGCGGTCGAGCGCGGAAATTTTTTCCGCCCGGCCCGGAGTATCAAGGAGCAGGATTTGCATGGAGAAAATGTTACGCGTTTGGAGAGTGGAGAACCAGCCAATTTGCCTGGAGGGCCCTGCTTGTCAGGTCCGGGATCGGCTCCCCTCGCCGCCTGTTGGGGATTCCCGATAAGCGCACATAAGTGGTTAAAAAAACCTCTCCGAATACCCGCAATCCGCGGTTAAAATTATAAATTTTTGGGACCCCCTTCAGGGGCTGCAGGTTAAACCCGCATCTCTCACAAACTTCGTCGCGAGACGCCGCGCGAGGCTGGCTGGGACAAGGCGGGCGCGGAATCGGGGGAGGGCTGTATGCGTGCATACTG
>CAZGNH010000438.1:0-4021 GCA_964527025.1 uncultured Chthoniobacterales bacterium
GCCGCAGACCTCCAGCCCCTCACCCCCGAGGAACAGCTCCGCGACAACACCCTTGCACTGGCCCTGCACGCCGAGCGCGAAGAGCTGGCCCCCCTCGCCTCGCAGCTCTACGCCGCCCTGGAGGCCCTCGACGCCGGCGACACCGCCGCCTACACCGCCGCCCTCCGCGAAATCCGCGACAGTCTCCCCGGCATGGCCGAATCCCTCCTCGTCCAGCCCCAGCTCGCCCAGGTCCTCGCCGACGGCCTCGCCGCCGCCCTCGCCAACGGCTGGGAAGCCAACACCCTGCAAAATGCAACCACGGATTCACACGGATGAACACGGATAAAAAATTGATCACACAGAGACACAGAGACGCGGAGAATTTCGACACGTTCGAATCATCCGGATTCATCCCGTCCATCCGGTTATCCCGCCCAAAAACCCCCTCCGTGCCTCCGTGCCTCCGTGAGAAAAATACGGAGCCCCGTCCATGAATGAGCCCATGCACATCTTTTTTGTTCGCGGGAAGGGGCTGGTGGCCCGCCTGGTGAACTGGCAGACCTGGGGCGACGGAATCACCCATTGCGGGATCCTCACCGACGACGGGGTTGTCATCCACTCCACCCTCGGGAAGGGGGTGGAGGAGACCACGCTGGAAACCGTCGCCCGGCCCGGAGAGCGGATCGAGGTGTTCACGGTGCTGCTCAGCGAACTCCAGGCCGAGCACCTCGTCCGCGCCGCCCGCAGCCATGTCGGCGCCGCGTATGACATCCTCGGCAACATCGGATTCATTCTCCGCCGCCGCGTCGAACGCCGCTCCAAATGGTTTTGCAGCGAGCTGGTCGCCTGGGCATTCCAGCAGATCGGCCTGCCCCTCCTCGAACGCATCCACTGGTGGCAGGGTTCCCCCGCCGATCTCTACCGGTCCCCCCTCCTCCGCCACCGCGACGACTGGGTGCCCAGCCACACCACCCGCCCCTACCTCAAATGGGTTTTGCCCCGCTCCCCCGAAAACGCACGGAAACGGCCCTCTGGCGCGTTTTCGGAAAATCCGCCCACAGATATGGGCGACACCCCCAGGGCAAAAATGCAACACCATGCAACTAGGTTTTCGGACGTCCCGAAGCCCTCGACCGAATCACAAAACGAAATGGAGCCCCAAAATGGATAAAAAACAGCATCACATCCTCCCCATCGGCCGCTGGGCCGGCAAAGTCCACAACCCGCGCGAAGGCGAGCCCGCCGAGATCGTGCAGGTCATCAACCGTGCCGACATCGAAGCCCTCGCCCTCAAGCTCAACGCCCTCGCCGCCAACCCCGACTGGCCCGGCATTCTTTTGGATGTCGACCACCAGTCCGAAGACACCGGCAAAGAGAGCAAAGCCGCCGGGTGGTACCGCGGCCCCTTCACGGTCCGCAACGACGGCCTCTGGGCCGAGGTCGAACTCACCCCCGAAGGCGAGCGGCTCATCAGCTCCAAGACCTACAAGCGCCTCAGCCCCACCCCCGCCCTGGTGAAAAACGAAACCGGCGAATACCACCCCGTGGACATTGCCAGCGTCGCCCTCACCAACCGGCCCCGGATGCGGGAGCTGACCCTCGTCACCAATTCCGAAGACGCCCGCGTCCTCACCATCGAAGAACCCCAAACCCAAGAGGTAAAAGTCATGAACGAAGAAGTACTCACCGAACTGGGCCTCGCGCCCGACGCCACCGCCGCCGACGCGGTCGCCAAGATCAAGGTCCTCAATCAAACCATCCAGGACCACATCACCCTCCAGACCGAACGCGAGGCCGACGCCTTTGTGGCCGAGCACGGCGACAAATTTGCCGACCCCGCCAAGGCCCGCGCCCTCTACGTGCAGAACGCCGAAGCCGCCAAGGCCATTGTCGCCGAACTCAAGCCCCTGCAAAAAACCGTGGCCGCCCCCGCGCCCGCGCCGGAGCCCGAGCCGACGAAAGTCCTCAACCGCGCCGACACCCGCACCCCCGGCCCCGTCGTCACCGCCGAAGCCACCAGCAGCGATGCCGACGAGGCCCGCGCCGTCCGCGTCCGCAACCGCGCCGAGGCCCTGGTGAAGACCGGGCTCACCTACCAGACCGCCTGGTCCCGCGCCGAAGCCGAGGAAAATTCAGAAAAATAAAAGTTATTCCCCTTTTTCCCCCCGCCGCCGAACGCGGCGGGGGGGAATGTGGTAAAACGCAACCGTATTCCCGAACCCAACTCAACCCCAGGAACATCACATGTCCAACGCAACACAGTCCAACACCCGCAGCGGAGCGCTTGCCATGCTCGCCTCCGCCGACCTCACCGGCAAGGAAGGTCGTCTCGTCAAAATCGGCAGCACCGGCCTCGCCGAAGTCGCCGCCATTGCCGACCGCACCCCCTACCTCGTCACCGAGGTGGAAAGCGCCACCTCTGCGGTGGTCACGCCCTTTGAGCCCAGCCGCAACCACCGCGTGGTGGCCGAAGGCACCGGCAGCAAAGGCGATGTGCTCGTCAACGCCGATCCCACCACCGCCGCCGACAAAGGCAAGCTCCGCGCCCTGCCTTCCGCCAACGGCACCTACCACGTCCAGGCCATCGCCGAAGAAGACTTCGTCGACGGGCAGCTCGTGCTTTGCCGCCCGGTTTCCCGCGAAGCCATCATCATCAACGACTAATCAGGAAAGAACCCCATGAGCAAACTCGCAGCCATCAGCAGCAAGCCCACCCTCCGGCAATTCGCCCAGGGCGCGGCCCAGCAGAACACCAGCCCCGTCGCCGATTTCATCGCACCGGTGGTGGATGTTCCCCTCTCGGTCATGAACTACAAAGTGTACACCGAGAAGAACCGCTTCCGGATTCCGGACACGCGCCGGGCCCTCGGCGGACGCGCCACCGAGATCGGATTCGACGTCACCGACGCCTCCTTCAACTGCGCCCCCCACGCCCTCGACTTCCCCGTCGACGAGCTGGAGAAGCTGGAATCCGGAGAGTTGGAAAACGTCCTCCAGGAAGGCGCCATCGCCTGCGCCGAAGTCGCCGGCCTCTCCCACGAAAAGAAAGTCATCGACCTCGCCCTGGCCACCGCCGGCGCGGGAACGTCGCTTTCCGTTGGCAGCAGCGACGACATCATCGACCAGCTCGATGCCGCCGTTCTCTCCGTCATCAAGGCCGCCAAATACGGTGCCCTCATGGGTGTCGGCATTGTGTTCGGCGCGAGCATCTGGAAGGCCATCAAAAACCACGTCAGCGTCCGCAGCCGCTACGCGATTGGCGGCAAAGGCGGCGCCGCGCCCCTGGCCACCCTCACCGCCGGAGATTTCGGGCAGCTCATCCTGGGCAACCCCGAAGTCCGCGCGAGCTTCATGGTCTACGACGACGCCCCCGAAGGCGTGGACGAAGACATCAAGTTCGTCCTCGACAAGTCCCTGCTGGTCTTCGCCCGCCGTCCGCAGCCCACCCGCCGCGACCCGAGCTTCATGAAGACCTTCCGCCTGGCGGGCCGCTACATGGTGCCCGGCTCCTACATGCGCGATGACGGCCGCGTCGAAGTCGCCAAGTTCGACTGGTCCGAAGACGTGAAAGTCACCAACACCGCCGCCGTCGCGCGGCTCAACATCTCCTAAGCGCCCCCCCACCCAAAGGCCGGGGCTCTGCCCCAGGCATCCCCGGCCTTTCTTCCCCTTTCCCCTTTCCCCCATCCGTGTCCATCCGTGGTTAACCCTATGATACCTCACGATCACATCCAGCAGCTCATCGACGCCTCCGAACTCCAGATCCGCACCCTCGGCCGCAAGACCACGGTGCTCACCTGCATCCTTCCCACCGGCTTTGAGATCACCGTCACCGCCTCCGCCGCCCTCGCCGAACACTACAGCGAAGCCACCGGCACCGAATGCTGCATGAGCAAGCTCGAAGACCGCCTCTACGAACTCGAGACCTATCGGGTCCAGCATGCCTAACCCCTTTCCCCCATCCGTGTCCATCCCGTTCATCCCGTCAAAACCCTCCTCCCTGTGCCTCCGTGCCTCTGTGAGAATCTAACCCCACCCA
>CAZGNH010000439.1:0-7904 GCA_964527025.1 uncultured Chthoniobacterales bacterium
GGAAGCAGACCTCAGTGAGATCCGTGGGCTAAAGGGCGACATCCGAGGGCATGGGGTCGTAGGGCGGGTGGGGCACGACGGGCGTTCTCATGCCGCCACAGTTGTAGACGGTGGGAGGGCGGTCGCAGAGGATGCGAAATACCGGCGCGAGCGGATCAGGGCGGTCTTGGGGGAGACCGTGGAAACGGAAGACCCCATCCGTCAAGCGGGTGAATGGAACGGTGACCTTCGCAGGAAGGAGTTCCGCGGAAAGAACTTCCGCTTGAAGTCCGCTGAGCGTCCATTCGTTTCCCGGCCAGCTTGTCGTGACCAAGTAGAGGGAGTGCCCGCTGACGGTCATCGGACCGTGGTGACACCAATCCCCGGTGTGGTCGCCGCGGTGCTCAAGGTCGAAAGTAAAGATCTGGTTGTCACGCAGACACTCGCCGTTCCGTTCGATCCATGAGCCGACGCTTTCAAGGATCTGGATTGATTCCTCCGGGATTGAACCATCCCCGCGCGGACCGACATTGAGAAGAAGGTTGCCGTTGCCGGCGGCCACCTTGCAGAGCAATTTGATCACCTCCTTGGGAGACTTCCAGTTGTCGTCTCCCCGGTGGAATCCCCAATTGTCGTTCAGTGTCATGCAAGCCTCCCACGGACGCCAGGGGCGGGGGGCGGAGATGTGCTGCTCGGGAGTGGCGAAATCGCCCTCCGCGCCGTTGCGCGGGTTGAAGAGGAGCCCGGGGCGGATGGCCCTCAACCTTGCATTGAGCTCCTCTCCCTGCCAACCTTCGCCGTCAAACGGCCACCATCCGTCATACCAGAGGATGTCGAAGTTGTGGCTGCGAACGAGTTCTTCGACGCGGGCGTGGGTGTTGGCAATGAAAACCTTCCAAGCCGATTTGTCCTCGAGGGCATCGACGGCGTCCGGACAGTCGAACCAGTTGTTCAGGCTGTGATACAGGCCGACGCCGAGGCCGCGTTCGCGGGCAGCGGCAATGGTTTCGGCGCAAAGATCACGCCCGCAGGTTGTCCATGAAGAAAAATCCGAGAGTTCGCTGCGGTAGAGGCGGAACCCATCGTGGTGCATCGAGGTCAGAACCACGTATCGCATGCCCGCGCGGACCGCGAGGTCGCAGAGTGCGCCCGCATCGAAACGCTCCGCCGTGAATTGACCGGACAACTTCCGCAAATCGGCGGTACTGATTCGTTCGCGGTTCATCGCCCACTCACCGCGCTCGAGCAAGCTGTAGAGCCCGTAATGGACGAACATGCCGAAGCGGAACTCTGTGAATTGGTCTATGGTGATCATAATTGGGTTTCAGGGAATGGGTTGTTCGCGCTTGGGATCAAAGGCATCCGCGCCGATGAAGTGGTCGCGGAATTCAAGGTGCCCGTCGCAGAAGACGTAGGCGTGCCTGCCGATGAAGCCATCTTCCTCCATGCCTTTTTCAGGGCTGCGGCCAAGCTCATAATTGCCAGCGACTCCCCACGGATGGTCCGGATAGGGGCCGTAGTGGACGCTGGGGGAGCCATTGGCCTTGGTGGCAAGCAGGACGGTTTGGGCCGGACGCTTGACACTCAGCATGGAAATGCCGGTCATACTATTGGGAGCTCTGGGGTTGTTGGCCTGCGGGTCCAGCAGGCGGTTCATTCCGAACCGGGACACATAGGTGCCGCTGCGCCCCTCGATGGGTTTGCCGTGCAGAACCGGGCATGACAACAAATCCAGGAGGTCATATGCACCGGAATAGTAGGGAACCCCGTTCTGCACGCCATCGGGCTCGATTCCCAAATAGGGGACCACTTGGTGGAACCATCGCTGGGAGGCGCCGTAGCCATGGCCCGGGAAACGCATGTTGTTTTCGCCCGCATAGAGTTGAATGGCCCTGGCCAGATTTTGCATGCGGGAGGTTGATTCCGCCACAAGAGCCCTGTGGGTTGTATTTTGCACAGCGGGAAAGAGAAGAGCAAACAGGACCGCAAGGATCGCAATCACGACCAGAACTTCGACAAGGGTGAACCCGGTGGAAGCAGAACGGCGGGACCTGCGAATCTTCACAATGTTCCTCCTTGAAGCAGAGAGGAAACCGGAGGCAGGCCTCGTTCCTCGAGGATTGCGTCCACGCGGACGGGACGGCTCTTCCTGAGGCTCCGGTCCATCGCCTCGAGGATTGCGACCACATAGAGACCGTCATGCAGGTCCGGAGAGGGGCGCCTGCCGGTTTCGAGGCAGTCGGCAAAGTGTTCGAGGTAGTTCTGAAACTCACCCGCATGGTAGCCGGAGCCGCCCCAGCGATAGTAGTAGCCACCGTCGTCGATGTAGGTCTCCCGCCGCGGCAGTTGGCCGTCGATGGCCGTGTAGTAATCGAACATCGGATGGGTTGCGGTGGTCGTGGCGCGATTCCCCCGCAGAGTGCATCCGGCAACCGGCGCGGCCTGCGGATGGGCACGCGGCGCACCGTAGACGCCCATGGCATGACCGAGAGCGCCGGACTTTGCTTTCAGCACAAACTGGAAGCAATCATCGACTTTGGAACCCAGCTTGCGCCCGGCCTCACTGAGCAGCGAGTAGCCGCTGACTTCCTCAATCGCACCGAGATACCAGAAGACCAAATCGACGGCGTGGCCCAGGCCGGAGTAGAGCCAGTTGACCTCGCCCTTCTTGCCGCGCGCCCCGGCAGAGCCCTTCCGCTTGTCACCATTGTAGCAGGCTTCGCAGGAGATCAACCCGCCATGCACGCCTTTTTCGAAATCCTCGCGCTGGCGCAGAAACGTCTGGAAGAACCGATAGCTATGCCCCACGAAAATCTGTTTGCCGGACGCCGCCCGAGCCTCAAGCAACTCCGCGCCACGATCGAGGGAATCGACCACCGGCTTGGTGCAGATCACATGCCTGCCCGCCGCCAGTGCCTGCAGGATGTGCCCGGCATGCATCGGATCCGGCGTGAAGATCCCCACGACGTCAATGTCAGCATCCACGAGCATCCCGGCGTAATTGGTGAAGGTGGGGCAATCCAGCCCGAACTCTGCCACCCTCGATTTGCAAAGCTCCGGGTTCAGGTCGCAGACCGCGCCCACCGACCATCGCGGGCTGCCCATCGCCGCCGAGAGAATGCTTCGTCCCTCTCCAAGGCCCAAAACGCCAAGGGAATAAGGGGAACTGTCCGAAGAGATTGTTCTACTGGGGAACATGAAGTTGAACAAATATAAAGCACGCCCCAGTTTTCAGCCATGCACTGATTGCCTGATGGTGATATTATCTTAACATCAGAAAATATCGGCTTTCCCGCGCGGCTTATCGGCAATTTGCTTTGCGGCACATGCCGCTTTATGATATTATTTTAGCATAAGCCCTCCCGATCCATGAAGTTAACCAAACAAACGATTCATTTGGACGAAGGCGACACCTTTTTTGTGGGTTACTTCTCCACGCCGGAGTTTTATTTCCCATACGTGTTTCATTATGAAATCGTGGTTCTCTGTATTACCCATGGATTCTGCAGGGTCTTGTGTGGCTCTGACGCGGTTCTTTTGGAGCGGGATGATGTGCTCGTCGTCGGCTCCAATACGCCACACATGACCTACAACCTTCCAAGAGACAGCCAGGGACCGGATTGGGCTCAGCGCCTTGTGATGCTTTTCGACCCGAACAAGATCGGAAAAACATTCATGGCCACCCCGGAAATGCGGGCGTTCAGGGATTTCCAGAAAAAAATCGAGGGCGGCGCTGTGATTATCAGGGGAAATCTCAGGAAAGCAGTGCGCGATCAGCTCAGAACTCTATTGAAGCAGCAGGGGGTCGCACGCATGGCAGGTTTGATTCAACTCCTCCAGATCCTTTCTGAATCCAGTCCAAAATCCATCCGGGAAATTCGTGCATCCTTCTCCCTGCCACAGATGCACCAACAGGACATTCAGCGCCTGACCCGGGTTTTTGAGCATGTCCAAACAAATTTCTCAGAAATGATCTACCTGGAAGACATGGCAAAAATTGCGGGCATGGCTCCAACATCTTTCAGCCGTTTCTTTCACCAGAAAACCGGAAAAACTTTTCAGGAGTACCTGATAGATTTTCGTGTCAATATGGCCCGTGCTGAACTGGTGCAAACCGGGAAAACCGTCACGGAAATCTGCTACGAATGCGGGTTTAACAACCTGTCCAATTTCAACCGCCAATTTAAAAAACTCAATGCGAAAACTCCCGTTCAATTTAGAAACGCATCGCGTTAAAACCCCCAACTAACTTGCCATAAGTTGCTTATTCTCAGTGTTTCAGCGTTTCGGATTTTTAGCATTTCCTCCCCCAAGTTACTCCCCTGCAGGATCGGGGATCTGATAGCGGATTTCGTTGACGGTGAGGATGCCGTTTTCGAGTTTTACACCCGGGCCTTCCATGTCGGGCCAATTGTCGAAGTCGAGGGACTCGCCGTTGATGGCGACTTCGGGAAGGTTGGGCACCACGCCATTGTCCTCCGGGGTGGCCGTGTTGTTGCAGGCCAGGCTGAGAACGTCGCCGTCGGGATCGGTCACGCGGATGCGCGGGGCGGGGCCCGGCCCCTCACCCCAGTCAGCCACGATTTCAGCGGCCAGCACTTTTTCCTGAAACAGCTCGAAGCTGGCGTAGTCCTCGTCGGTGCCGACATGGAAGAAGAAGGCGGACTGAGACCGGTTGCCGTTCCGGCGGGGGATTGATTGGATACCGTCGAAGTCGTCGTCGATCCGCACCTGTTTGGCCGGGGTCAGCGAGCGGATGGCGAGGTAGACACCATCGTCATTGAGGAAGAGGATGTTGCCGCCGTCGGGCGTTGTTTCCCAGACGCGGTTTTTCACTTCGCGGGGGAGGCGGACCATGGCATGGTCGATCAAGTTGGCGGTATGGCCTTCGCGGTGAACGGTCCAGTCACTGCGCCCGGCACCCGGCCAGGGGTCGCGATCGGGGATGTTGAAAACCATGAGAGTGGAATTCTCATGATGGGCCATCTGCTGGAAGGGAGAGTTGGGAGCCTTCCACATGGCGGCCGGGCCGTTGTCGGCGAACCAGTAATTGTGCCCACACTGGAGGAAGGCCGCCTCATTTCCGGAAGTCCAGGTGATGCCGAAGAGGCTGTGCTGGAGGTAAAAACCTTCGGGAACGTGCTGCTGGTAGCCGGCGCCGACGGCGTAACGCGGTGCGCGGTAGATGCTGCGCAGGGTGGTGCGGGGCATGCGGTTCTCCGAGGTGTGTGGCCAGTTCATTCCCACGCTGCGGCTGGCGAAGGGGGTGACCCCGTTGCCATTGGCCAGATCGTGTAGGAAGGGGTCCAGTTGCCAATCGCAGAGAAAGGGGCCGACCACTGCGCCCTGATCGCCGGGGTGGGTGAGTCGCGCAGGTCCAGGATCGAAGGTGCCCCAAAGGATCCAGCTGAGGTATTGCGACCCGTTTGGCCTGCGGACGTTCCGTCCGGTGAACTGGGTGCCGCCCGAGCGGGAGTGGGGTTCGAGGATGTAGCCGTCGTGGACGTTGAGGGCGAGATGGCTCAGATGGAGCATAACCACCGCCTGGGCGGCTTCGCGCAGCCCGGGATCCTCACAGGTCTCTATCAGATTCATGATCGGGTAGACGTGGTGGACCAGATAGTTCGGGGAGAGGAATTCGGACATGCCGCCGTTGTCCATACGGAAACGGAATTCCTCCATGAACTTGTCCGTGAGAACCGCCAGGAGTTCCTCTGCCGGGACGGTGCGGTCGTCGATTCGCCACTCGCCGCCGAAACGCTGGGCGAAGTAGTAGCCGCTCGTCCAGCGCATCATTCTGTGGTTCTCCGTGCCGCCTCCCGCGAAATCGGAAATCTGGCGTGCGAATCCTTCGATCCGCGCGATCTGCTCGTCGGTGAACGCGTCAGGAAAGGCGATCAGCGCCCGAACCACATCTGTGATAACGAAGATGTCCACTTTGGGCGGTCTCCCTTTCCACGAGACCGCCAGAGCCGGGTCGAGCGCATTGGAGATGAACTCCGCCGCTTCCTTATCCTTGCCCCCCGCATTCTGCAGGGCGATGAGTGCGTAGGGCAGTGATCGCTTCAGATCCTTCGGGTCGAGCCTGGCATGAGGGAAGTCGATACCGAAGTAGTAGTCTTTCCGGGCCTCGAAACCTTCCGGAAGTGAAGCCGCCGCTTCGGGCTCTGTCGCCCCGGGCGCTTCTTCCGCTTCCGAATCAGTGGCTTGCGAAGCGGTGTCGGAAACGTTTTCGTTGCAGCCCGATACGAGAATGGCCAGGGCAATGGCTGCCATCGTGATTTGAACAGCGTAAGGAGAGGGCATTGCAGTGACTCCTATAGGTTGGGGTTGATCGTGGTGGACATGGTTGGTTCAAGAAGGAGATGATTAGGCAATCATCCACGAAGACTGCGGGGAAGTCCGGGACGGATATTGCAAAAACTGATACTGTCTTAGCAGGCTGGCAGAAATTTCAGGCCCGCAAATTTTGACTGTAATAGGGTTTGTCAACGATGGTGGTGCGCTCTGCCTCCACGTGCTCGAACCAGTTTTCGAAATCGGTTTTGAGGCGCCTGACTTTTTCGGGGTGCTGTTGCGAGAGGTCGGTCGTTTCGAGCGGGTCGGCGGCAAGGTTGAAAAGGAGCGGTGGTTCGGCCGGTACGTTGACACAAGGAGGTCTGCCCATGGGCTCGGGAACTCCGCCATGGTATTTTTCGGGGTGCATATCGACATCCTCGTAAAGCTGCAAATCCCTGTCCCAGCCAGGTAGTGGGCGCATGGTGTTCGCCAATTCGTCACCGGGCAAAACAAGCTTCCAATCGCCATCACGCACAGCCGCATTGTGCGTTGGCACGGGCACCCCGCGACTCCACTGCCAGAACCGTTGCTGTGGAAGCTGGCCGGCTCCCTCTCCACGCAGCGCCGGGAGCACGTTCTGCCCGTCGATGGCGCGGTCCGCCGGAATGGAGGCCCCGGCCAGATGACAGAGTGTCGGCAGCCAATCGGTAAAATGCACGAGGTCGTGGTAGCATCGACCACCCTCCAGGCCTGCAGGCCAGCGCATGACCAGCGGAACGCGGATTCCCCCCTCGTGGACGCTGCCTTTTGCCCCACGGAAGCCACAGTTGAATCGGGTTGTATCCCATTCCCCCCCGCCACCAAACTGGGGGCCATTGTCACTGCTGAACAGAATGACCGTGTTGTCGCGGAGCCCGTTCTGCTCAAGGGTTTCCATGAGACGCCCGATCCCGTCGTCCATGCGTTTGATCATCGCGTAGACATGGCTCACCCCATGGTTCTGGCGTCCGTTTTCCAGGAAGGGCTTCAGGTCCTCGGGGCGCGACTCCAGCGGCCCGTGCGGCGCATTGTAGGCGAGGTGAAGGAAAAATGGGGTGGAGGCCATGGGGGCACCCGGTGCGTGCCGCCGGACAAACCGGATGGCTTCGTCAGTGAAAAGATCGGTCAGATACGTGCTGTCGCCCTGGGAAATGATGCCATTTCGATCAAGCCGATAATCAAAGTAATGCGTCCAGCCTGCCCGGAACCCGGTGAACTCATCAAAGCCCCGTGCGTTTGGATGGTACCGGGGCTCCACACTCCCGCTGTGCCACTTGCCGATGCAGCCGGTGTGATAGCCCTCGCTGCGGAGCACGTCGGCAAGGGTGATTTCCCGGGTGGCCAGACAATCTTTGCGTCCAAGGCAGATGGTGTCGATAACTCCGGTGCGGAGTGGATAGCGACCGGTCAACAGAGCCGCCCTCGCCGGTGCGCAGAGCGGTGACGCGGAGTAATGCTGGGTAAGGCAGGCGCCCTCCGAAATTAGGGCATCCAGATGGGGTGTCTTCGTCAGCCCGTAGTTGAAGCACCCGAAATCCCCGTAGCCCATGTCGTCGGCCAAAATCAAAATGATGTTTGGACGGGTCATGGCAAGGGTCTATCGATCC
>CAZGNH010000440.1:0-1883 GCA_964527025.1 uncultured Chthoniobacterales bacterium
AGCCGACCATGTAGCTGCGTTGGGCGGGGTTGTCGCCGAGGATGTAGTTGATCTGGCGTTCGGCGAAGCCGGTGACTTCGCCGTCGGGGTCGCCGAGGAAGTCGGCGAAGACCATCCCGAGGAAGGCGGCGTTGGCGGCGTAGCGGAGGGATCCCCAGCTTTCTTTCCATGCGAGTCCGCCGGGGGTGCGGATGATCCCGTCGGTTCCGCGGGACCAGGATTCGAGGAAGCGCCTTGCATCCGCCGTGTGGGATTCCTTGCCGGTGAGCCTTGCCATGAGGACGGCGAGTCCCGGGCGTTTGTCGTCCCACGAGAAGGCCGTTCCCGAGAGGCTGCCGGTCACTGCTTCGAGATAGAGGGACTCTGCGCGCTCGAGCCATGCGTCCTCGCCGGTGGCGGCGAAGAGCCATGCGGCGGCCCATGCGAGTTCGTCGAGGTATCCGGCGTTGGAGCGGTAGTGGGCTCCCGATTCTGGGATCGAGTCCGAGTAGGTGCCGCGCCGTGCATCGGCGAAGGCAAACAGCGCGCGGGCCGAGGCAAGCAGGCGCTTTGCGTAGTCGGGGTCTGATTGGAGGAAGAGGATTGATGCGGCGGCGAGGGCCGCCGCGGCCTCGCCCGCCACGTCGCTGCCGGGGTTTTCGTCATCGATTTTGAACGAGCGCCGGAGGCTTTTCATGCGTTCGGGGGGGGTCCACTCGAGGTGGTCGATGGCGGGTTCACCGACTTGGACGAAAAGTTCTTCGGGTCCCGTGTGGGCTTTGAGGAGCCAGTCGGTGCCCCAGCGCACGGTATCGAGGAGGTGGCGCCACTGTCCCGCCATGTGAAAGCCCATGGGGTATTCGATGCCGCCCCATGCCAGAAGGGTGAGGGCCGAAGCCATCGGGAAGGCGAACTTCACATGGTCTCCCGCGTCGTAATACCCGCCCGAGAGGTCGATGCCGAAGTCGGCTCCGTCGGCGAGGGCCGAGTCGCCGCGCCACCAGACGCGCTGCGAACCCGGCAGGCGCCCGGACCGCTGGGCCTCGTAGAAGAGGAGAGAGCCGTCGAGTGCTTCCGCGTAGTCGATGGCGGCTCCCGGACGTGCTGCCGGGGGGCGGGAGGCGGTGCGGCTTTCGGGCTCCGGTCGGGGGGGCGCCTCCTCCGGAGCAAGAGCCGCGATTTGGGTAATGCGAGGAATGTGGTTTCCCGGGATGGATTTGAAGCCGAGGACCACATGGCCGTCGGGGGAGATTTCCCGGTTCCATGGCATCGCCTGCAGGACCACGCGTTCCCCGTCCTGTGAAAAGATCGTGGCGCCCCAGATTTCAGTGATCCTGCCGCCGAGGGTCATTTCGATTCTCCAGTCCGCGGTTTTCTCCGTGCCTGTGTTGCGGATTTCGATCTGGCAGACCGATCCGAAGCCCCAGTCGGAAAGGACGCGCACCGAGGCATCGAGAGGCTCCGCGGCGTGGTTGTGCACGGGCGCCAGAATCCCAAGCAGCAAAAAAAGCCCCAACCGTTTCCCGTGTCCCGTCACGATGCGGGCAAATTTGCCAGAAACCAGTCGTAGGCCGAGCGGATGCCTTCGCGCAGGCCGATCCGCGCGCGCCACCCGAGCCCGGTGAGACGGCCGACATCGAGGAGTTTGCGGGGCGTGCCATCCGGTTTCGACGCGTCGAACACGAGATCCCCGCGGAATCCGACCACCTCGCAAACGATGCCGGCAAGCTCGCGGATCGTCACGTCCTTGCCGCATCCGATGTTGACGATCTCGGGAGAGTCGTGGTTTTCGAGCAGGAAGACGCAGGCGTCGGCGAGGTCGTCGGCGTGGAGGAATTCGCGGCGGGGCGTGCCGGTTCCCCAGACAACGAGTTCGCGGCGTCCGTCGCGTTTGGCCTCGTGGG
>CAZGNH010000441.1:0-3007 GCA_964527025.1 uncultured Chthoniobacterales bacterium
GGCAGCACAACAAACCACCGGATGATGAACCGTCGCCGGCGTGCATCCCGCGCGCGCTCCTCCCAACTGTAATATCGCGTTCTTATAACTTCCTATTCATGGCACGGCCCGGCTGTCGCGCAAACCGCAAAAATCGCGGTGCGGGGGGCGCGGCCCTCCGGGTCTGCGTGTGCCCGTGCGCCTTCGGCGGGCGTTTTTCCCTAGCCGAACATTGAAATGGTCAACGGGTATTTGTAGGCCTCCCCATTGCTGGCCTTCACGCTCCCGATCACGGTCAAAATCAACCATGCCAGAAAGACCCCCACCGGAAGCAGAAGCGGAAACAAAAGACACGACCCCGCCGCCCCGAGCAATCCGGCCGCAATCATCCAGATGGACCACGAAATCTGGAAATTCAAGACATCCCTGCCCGGAGCTTCGAGTTCGGGCATGTCCGGCTTTTTGACCAGCCAGAGGATCAGCGGCGCGAGGATGTTTCCGGCCACCGGGGCGAGGATTCCCACCAGCCCCAGAAGATGAAGGCCCACGATCCACTGGCGTGAGCGCGGGGCGCCCGGCGGCGGCGGCGGCGTGGGCGGCTGGTTTTCGTGGGGCGGCAAAATCGGCGGCTGATCCATGGTATCTCCAGCATCGTCCCGAACCGCGAAATTTCAACTCGAAAAGCAGTGCCTCAATGCATGCCGGAATCGCCGGAGAGGCACTTGGCCATGTCGCCGACCACCGCCTTGGCATCGCCGAAAACCATGAGCGTCTTGTCAAGGGTGTAAAGGTCGTTTTCGATGCCCGCAAAGCCCGGGTTCATCGAGCGCTTGATGGCGAGGACGGCGCGCGCTTTGTCGGCGTTGATGATGGGCATGCCGTAGATGGGGGATTTCGGGTTTGTTTTTGCGGCGGGGTTGACGACGTCGTTGGCGCCGATGACCAGCACGACATCGACCTGGCTCATTTCGTGGTTGATGTCGTCCATTTCGACGAGGTCGTCGTAGGGGATGTCGGCTTCGGCGAGGAGGACGTTCATGTGGCCGGGCATGCGTCCGGCGACCGGGTGGATGGCGAATTTGACCGCCACGCCGCGTTTGGTGAGCTGGTCGTAGAGTTCGCGCACGCGGTGCTGGGCCTGGGCCACCGCCATCCCGTAACCGGGAACGATCACGACCGTGCCAGCCTGCTCCATCAGGTCGGCCGCATCCCGCGGCGTCGCGCTTTTCACCGCCTTGCGCTCGCCCCCCTCCTCCCGCGCCTGCACCTTCCCAAAGGCCCCGAAGAGCACGTTTGAGAAGCTGCGGTTCATCGCCCTGCACATGATGATCGAAAGGATCAACCCGGAGGATCCGTCCAGCGCACCCGCGATGATCAGCAGCTTGTTGTCGAGCACAAACCCCATGGCGACCGCGGAAAGTCCCGCATACGAATTGAGCAGGGCAATGACCGTCGGCATGTCCGCCCCGCCGATTGGAATGATCAGCATCACCCCGAACGCAAGCGCAAGAACGATGATCACCGGAAACAAATAGGAACGCGTCGGGTCGGCCACGAGCGCCGCCCCGCAAAGGACGGCTCCCCCGAGGATCGCAAAGTTCAGGAGCTTCTGGCCCCGGAAGGTGATCGGGCGCGTCGGGATCCACTCCTGCAGTTTGCCCGCCGCCATCAGGCTTCCGGTGAAGGTCATGAACCCGAGAATGACCTCCGCCACAATCGCAAAAGTGCGGAAGGTCGTCAGTTGCCCGCCGTCGGGCAACCACAGGTAATACTTGGCCGCGCCCACCAACCCGGCTGCGAGGCCCCCGAAGGCATGCGAGAGCGCCGTCCGCTGGGGAACAGCCGTCAGGGGCACCATCGAAAGGGGCACCCCGATGATTCCACCCACCATGATCGCAAGGAAAATCCACGGCAGGCTCGAGACGGCCACCGCGGGATTGACGAGGGTGCCACCGATGCCGAGGGCCATGGCGATCACCCCGGCGAGCACGCCGTTGCGGGCGGTGACCGGCGTGTTCATCCACTTGAGGGAGAAAATGAACAGAACCGTTGCAACAAGGTAGCTGCCCTGGACGAGCAAATCGCGCAGCTCGGGGCTCATGGCTTTTTGTCCCGGCTCTTGAACATTTTGAGCATCCGGTTGGTGATCAGAAAGCCGCTCACGATGTTGATCGATGCGGCGCAGATCGCGGCCAACCCGAGGATCGAGACCCATGCGGGGTGGTCTCCGGAGATTTCCGGTCCGGCGACAAGGATGGCGCCGACGATCACCACCGCGGAGATCGCATTGGTGAGCGACATCAGGGGTGTGTGGAGCAGGCGGGAGACATTGCGGATCACATCGAGCCCGATGAAGGTCGCCAGCACAAAGACAAAAATGAGCGGGATGACCATCGAGGAGGTGGATTCGTTTTGGGCGGCGGCGAGGAAGGGTGCGGGGTTCATGGCTGGGATGGGTCGTTGAGGATCGCGCCCCCGTGGGTCAGGAGGCAGCTTTTGAGGATGTCGTCGGCGGGATCCAGGACGAGGGATTTGGTTTCCGCCGACCAGAATTCTTCGAGCAGGCCGAGGAGGTTCATGGCATAGACCTGGCTGGCATGCTGGGCGACCCGGCCTGCAAGGTTGGTGTAACCGAGGATCGCCACGCCGCCCGCGTCCACCGTCCGTCCGGCTTCCGACCCCTCGACGTTGCCGCCGGACTCGACCGCCATGTCCACAATCACACTGCCCGGCCGCATCCCCGCCACCATGTCGGAAGTCACAAGCACCGGTGCCTTGCGCCCGAAGACCTGCGCCGTCGTGATCACAAGATCGGCTTCGGCGCAAACCCGCTTCATCCCCTCGCGCTGACGGGCGGTCTGTTCGGGGGTCAGCGCCCGCGCATACCCTTGGGCCGTCTGGCCGGTCTCCCCGCCCAGGTCAATCTCAACAAAGGTTGCCCCCAGCGAGCGCACCTGCTCGGCCACCACCGGGCGCGTGTCAAAGGCCGAAACCTTCGCCCCGAGCCTGCGCGCTGTCGCAACCGCCT
>CAZGNH010000442.1:0-3439 GCA_964527025.1 uncultured Chthoniobacterales bacterium
TCGGAAAACCCAAAACCCTCGCCCGCATGGAAAAGGCCGCCCGCTCCGCCACCGCCTGACTCCCCCGCCAGCACCCCGCCGCACACGCCCCCACGGACAAAGCCCAAATTATCACTCGCAATCCCCGCGCAGCCGTGCAAACATCCCTTCCCTAACCAACACACCATGCTCAAAAAATTCGCCCCAATCGCATCTTTCGCAGCCGCTTGCTCGCTCGCCGTTTTCCTCGCAGCCTGCAGTCCCCAAAAACCCGGGGAGGAAGCCGCAAAGCCAACCGCAAAGCCAACCGCCACCCCGTCCCCGGCACCCACGGAGGAGGCCGCCGCCCCCGCAACCACACCCCCTGACACGGAAATGGTCCAAGAGGAAGCGGTCGCCATCGAACTGAAAGACCCCGTGGCCACGGTCAACGGCGAACCCATCACGCGCGCGGAACTTGACGAGGCCCTCAACGAAGCCGTCTCCGCCTCCGGCATGCAGGCCGCCGACCTCACCGCCGACCAAAAAATGGAAGGCTACCGCCAGATCCTCGACGACCTCATCATGGACAAACTCATCTCGAAGGCCTCCGCCGACATCGAAATCTCCCAGGAAGAAGTCGATGCCGAGATCGCCAAACTGCGCGGCCAGTTCCCGGGCGAAGAGGAATTCAGCGCCCAGCTCGAGGCCATCGGCCAGACCCCCGAAAGCCTCGCCGAAACACTCAAGAAAATCATGCGCCAACGCCAGTGGGTCGAAAGCCAGCTCGGCGCAGCGGCCGACGTGACCGACGAGGATGTCAAAAAATTCTACGACGAAAACATCTCCGAGTTCGAACGCCCCGCCGAGGTGAAAGCCAGCCACATCCTCCTCCTCGTCAAACCCGACGACTCCGAGGATGTCGCCAACGCCCAGCTCGAAAAAGCCAAGGAGGCCGCCGCCCGCGCCAAAAAGGGCGGGGACTTCACGGCTCTTGCCAAGGAACTCAGCGAAGAACCCGGTGCCGCCCAATCGGGTGGAGACCTCGGCTACTTTTCGCAGGACCGGATGGTGCCGGAATTTTCCGACGCGGCATTCGGCCTCGAAGTCGGCGCGATCAGCGAGCCTGTCCGCACCCAGTTCGGGTGGCATGTCATCAAGGTCGAAGACAAAAAAGAGGCGGGCACCTCGTCGCTCGAGGAGGTCAAGGAACAGCTCTCCGCATTCCTCAAGGCCGACAAACAGCGCAAAGCCGTCGAAGAACTCATGCAGAAACTGCGCGGGGAAGCCACCATCGAAAACACCCTGCAACCACAGGGCCAGGAAAATTGACGCGCCACACGGGGCAACCACTCGACCAAAGGGCCGGAGGCTGCCCCTCCGCCGGCAACCCGGCCCGTGCCGGGGGCGCGCGATCCGGAGCCCCCTCGCGCCGGCTCTGACACCACCCAATCTATGCCACGACCCTCGAAAACGAATGTCGGCGTCATCGGTCTGGGAATCATCGGATCCCGGGTGGCCGCCCGGCTCCGCCTGAACGGCTATCACGTCTGGGTCTGGAACCGCTCACCACGCCCCGAGCCAAATTTCCTTGCGACGCCCGCCGAGGTCGCCGAATCCGCCCGCATCATCCAGATCTTCGTCGGCGATGGCGACGCCCTGCAGGAAGTCGTCGCCGCCATGGCCACGGCCCTCACTCCCGGACACATCATCCTCAACCACGCGACCGTCTCCCCCGCGGAAACCCTCGCCGCCGCAAGCATCGCAGAAGACCGCCACGCCAAATTCCTCGACGCCCCCTTCACCGGCAGCCGGGATGTGGCCCAAGCCGGCGGCTTGGTCTACTACGTCGGTGGAGACCCGGGCGCCCTTGAAAGTGCCCGGGCCGTCCTTGATGCCAGTGCAAAGTCGGTTCTCCAAGTGGGGGCGGTCGGCGAGGCCACGGCTTTGAAAATTGCAACCAACCTCATTGCGGCCGCCACGGCCGGCGCGTGCGCCGAGGCCCTCGCCCTGCTCCACCACAGCGGCGTCCCCTTGCGCATCCTGCCCGAAGCCCTCGAGGCCCATGCCGCCTGCTCCCCGCTCACCCGCATGAAAATCCCCGCCATGATCCTCGACGACTTCGAGCCGCGCTTCGCGCTCAAGCACATGTTCAAGGACATCCAGATCGCCCTCGCCATGGGAGCCCGCGCGGGCATCGACATGCCGGCCGCCTCCGCCTTCGCCGGATCCGCCATGGCCGCCATCCACCAGGGCCTCGCAGATAACGACTTTTCCTCGATCGCCCGCCTGTACGGATTCCCCAACCCCGATAACCCCCTCGACGACCAATTCCGCCCTGCACCACCCGACGCCTCAACCACTGACAAACCCGGCGCAACCCGCAAAAATTGGAACCCCTTCGCCCGCCCAAAGGAGTCCCGCTCCTCCGGCAACTCCTGACCCGTCCGTGATTTTCCATTGCCCAGAACCGCCCCGCTCGGGTATGCCGTTGCCATGAACCCATCCTCACCGAAATCCGTGCGCCCCGCCACGTGCCCGGCTCCGCACACCGCATGCCGCCGGGCAGCCACGGTCTTCGCCTGTGCCCTCGCAGCCGTCTTTGCCGCCCCCGAAGCTCCCGCCGCCCCGGCCGCCATCGGCCCCGATGTCGCCGTCATGCAAATTCAGGTCGGGAAAAACCGCAAGGACGTCCGACAAGTCGTCATCGGGCTTTACGATGACTCCGCACCCGCCACCGTCGCCAACTTCAAGGAACTTGCGGCGCGGCGTTTTTATCGTGGTATCCGGTTCCACCGGGTTTTCCCGAACACCCTTGTGCAGACCGGCGACCCGCTCACCCGCCTGGGCCTCTTTGCTCCCCGCCGGCCCCTGCGCGCAGGCACCGGAGGTCCCGGATACACCCTGCCCGCCGAAATCCGCGCCAAACACACCCGCGGTGCTGTTGCCATGGCCCGCATCCCCAACACCACCAACCCCGCCAAAGCCTCCAACGGCAGCCAATTTTACATCTGTCTCGAACCCTCCCCCGAACTCGACGGCAATTTCACCGTCTTCGGCGAGGTCCTCGAAGGCCTCGATCTCCTCGATCAAATCAGCAACATGCCTGCCGACAGCAACGACTTTCCATTGCAAAACATCTTCATCCGCTCTATACAAATTCAACCGCGATTCGCCGTCCCAACCGGTCGGTAAAACCGCGCACACTTCATCGGGTAGGTTCCGGAGTGGCCAAACGGGGCAGACTGTAAATCTGCTGGCTTATGCCTTCGCTGGTTCGAATCCAGCCCTGCCCACCACCTCCCGCAGGGCTGGGTTCGAACGCAGTTCGACCACCCGTCCCGCTTGCGGGACATCCCCACCCAGCGAAGCCAAAATGTGGAGCCCGCCACAGGCGGGATCATCCAGCCCTGCCCACCACCTCCCGCAGGGCTGGGTTCGAACGCAGTTCGACCACCCGTCCCGCTTGCGGGACATCCCC
>CAZGNH010000443.1:0-12926 GCA_964527025.1 uncultured Chthoniobacterales bacterium
CGACCGGGGGGGAGGGGGTTTCGGCGGGAGGACTCATGAGACAAAAATGTATGTTTTTTAGACGGGGTTATATTCCATAATCCCGGCGGAAATGCAAGAGTCTCCGTCATGGACTTCGACACCACCGACTATCTGTTTGATCTCCGGGGATACGCCATTTTGAAAAAGGCCGTGGAGCCGGATCTGATTGGCGACCTCAATGCGGCGCTGGACGGGTTTCCGGATCTGCCCTACATGGGCTGGCATGGCAATGTCCAGCGCCTCGACAACAACGGATTGGCGGGCGTCGAGCTGCAGAATATTGTCGAGGCTGGCGAGCCTTTCGAGAAATTGATCGACCATCCCTCGTGGATCAACCGTCTCGGGCGGTATTGCGGCGAGAAGGACACGTATGTGGAAGGGCTCTTCATTGATGAGTGTTTTGCGTCGGTCCGCAGGTCGGGGGGGGCCTTCCCGATCCACTCCGGCGGCCACAACGCGATTGTGCGCAATCAATACCACTTCGTAAACGGGCACTTCCGGTGCGGGCAGGTGAACATCCTGCTTGCCCTCACCGATGTGGGGCCGGGCGACGGGGGTACACTCGTTGTCCCCGGAAGCCACAAGTCCAATTTTGACAACCCCGAACCCCCCGACACCTCGAATCTGAGCAGCGCGCATGGCAACCTTCCCGAGGGAATCCTCGAGGTCCACCTCGAGAAAGGGGATGCGTTGCTGTTTGTGGATGCGATCATGCACGGGGCCTCGGCACGGACGAACCCCGGCGAGCGCCGGGTGGTGATTTACCGGTATGGTCCCTCCTGGGGTGCCACACGCCACGGCTTCCGGTACTCCGAGGGCCTGCTCGAACGGCTCACACCGGAACGGCGCAAAATCCTCGAGCCGATCCCGCCCCGAACACCCGGGTCGAGTTTCGGCGTGTTGCACTGATTCCGGACGCCATGGGCATTGACTTCAGCTCCGGGCGCTGGTCGCAGATCCGGGACTCCTCCCGCCGCTGGTGGGCGGGGGAACTCGAGAGGCCCCTTGTTCCCGTCCGTTTCGGGGGCCGCGATCCGGGCCGGCCGAAGCCGGATGTCCCGCTCCTGAGCCAGACCAACTGCCATGATTTCTCGTTTTCCCCGGCACAGATCATCGACCGGATCGACTACGAACTCTCGACCTATCATTACCTTGGCGACGCCTTCCCCTGCTTCAGTATGAGCTGTTTCGGACCCGGGGTGATCGCGGCTTTTCTCGGAGCGACCCTCGACAACAGCACGGGAAGTGTCTGGTTCCATCCTCCCGCGCGCAAACCGATCGGCGGGATTCATTTCCGGTTCGATCCCGACAATGTCTGGTTCCGGAGGCTGTGCGATCTTTACCGCGCCGGGATGGATCGCTGGCAGGGACAGGTCTTGATGACGATGACCGATATTGGCGGCAACCTTGACATCCTTTCCACGTTTCGTCCCGGAGAGGAATTGCTTCTGGACCTTTACGACGATCCCGATGAGGTCAAACGGCTTGTCCGGGAAGCCCATGAGGCCTGGCACCTGTATTACAACGCCCTCAATGAGGTCCTTCAGCCGGTCAACCCCGGGTATGCGGACTGGTCCCAAATGTATTCGGAACAACCGAGCTACATGCTCCAATGCGACTTTTCCTACATGATCGGGACGCCCATGTTCGAGGAGTTTGCCCGCCCTGAACTGGCGGCGAGCTGCCGGAGGCTTGGCCGTGCCTTCTATCACATGGACGGCAGGGGACAACTGCCTCACCTCGATTCGATTCTGCAAATTCCCGGACTGTCCGGCGTGCAATGGGTCCCGGGAGCGGGAGCCCCGGGCTGCGCGCACTGGCCCGAGGTTTACCGGAAAATCGGTGCGGCCAACAAACGCATCCAAGTCATCGGGGGATTGGAGGAATTGGATGCCGTCACCGGGCAGCTCGGCTCGGCAAAAGGAATCTTCCTTCTGGGTGGACTGGGCGCGGGATCGGAAATCGATTCCCCCGCTCTGCGGCAAAATCTGGCGCGATACGGCATCGGATAGCCCGCGCAGCCGATATTTGTTGGCGGTCTTCGTTTGTTGGCGGTCTTCGGTGGACTGTGTAACAATACACAACATGAGCAGCAGGGGAATCATCCGGCTGTTACAGAACAATGGCTGGATGCTTTGCCGAACGAAGGGGAGTTACCATCAATGCAAGCACGCCTTGAAGCCGGGGCTTGTGACAGTGCCGCACCCGAAAAATGACCTGCCGACGGGGGCGGCGCGGGCCATCTTGAAATCGGCGGGTTTGGAAAGGAAACTATGAACTACGCGATTGCCATTGAAGAAGAGAAGGGGAAAGCCTGCGGGGTGGAAGTGCCCGATTTGCCGGGGTGTTTTTCGGCGGGAGATACGCTGGATGATGCTTTGGAGAATGCGCTGGAGGCCGTGGCATTCCACATTGAGGGGTTGCCAGAGGCGGGTGTTTCTGCTTTAAGGGTCTTCCACACACGTCCCAATGAAAAAATCTCCGGTTTATCTCATCGCGAACGGCGACCTGCGGCTTTCGGCCAACCAGAAGTGCCAGCAGGCGCAGGCGGACATGGAAGCGCAATTGATTGCCGCGATCGAGGAGGAGGGGGTTCGGGTTGTGCGGGGTCACCCGGTGGACGAGGCCAAAGGGCACGGGTTCATTGACAGCCAGAAGCGGGGGATGGAGGTCTTCCGGAACATCCCGCGTGAGGCGCCGCTAGTGGTGGCCGAGGCGGTCTGGCAATACAGCCACCACATCCTGCACGGGCTGTTGACCCACAAGGGACCGATCCTGACCGTGGCCAACTGGAGCGGCACATGGCCCGGACTGGTCGGCATGCTCAATCTCAACGGTTCGCTCACCAAGGCGGGCGTCCAATACAGCACGCTCTGGAGCGAGGATTTCAGCGACGCCTTTTTCCTCAAGGGACTGCGTGCGTGGCTGCGCAGGGGGGAGGTCAAGCACGACACCTCGCATGTGACCCCCTACAAAAAGGCGGATATCCCGGCCGCCGCGAAAAACGCCGGTGTCAAGTTCGCAAAGGCCTTTCGGGAGCGCAAGGCGATCATGGGGGTTTTTGACGAGGGGTGCATGGGGATGTTCAATGCGATCCTGCCCGACGAGCTGCTGCATCCGACGGGGGTTTTCAAGGAGCGCCTGAGCCAGTCGGCGCTGTACGCGAAGATGCTGACGGTGAGCGACCAGGATGCGTGGGATGCGTACCGGTGGTTGTTGGAACGGGGGATGACCTTCCAGTACGGGCCCGACGAGGAGAGTGACCTGACCGAGGCGCAGGTGATCCAGCAGCTCAGGATGTATGTTGCGGCGGTGCGCATCGCCGACGAGTTCGGGTGCGCGACCATTGGCATCCAATACCAGCAGGGGCTGAAGGATCTCGCGCCTGCTTCGGATCTCGTCGAGGGGCTCCTCAACAACCGCGAACGCCCTCCGGTGCGCCACGAGGTCACCGGTGAGGAACTGTTTGCCGGCGAGGCTCTGCCGCATTTCAACGAGGTCGATGAATGTGCGGGGCTTGACGGACTGGTGACTTATGCGTTGTGGCGCGAGCTGGGCCTGCCGCCCGAAAACACCCTGCACGACCTGCGGTGGGGACGCCACTACTCGGGGCCCTGCCCGAGCGCCAAATCCGGCAAACTGGATGACTACGTGTGGGTGTTTTTGATTTCCGGAGCGGCGCCTCCGGCGCACTTTATCGGGGGGGATTCCGGAACGACCAGCGAGCGCCAGCCGCCGATGTATTTCCGTTTGGGCGGGGGGACGGTGAAGGGGATCAGCCGTCCCGGGTGGATTGTTTGGAGCCGGGTGTATGTGTCCGGGGGGAGGCTGAAGTTTGACACGGGCCTTGGGGAGGTGGTCGAGTTGCCGCGGGAGGAGACCGAGGACCGTTGGCGGCTCACGACATCCCAGTGGCCGATCATGCATGTCGTGCTCAGGGGGTTTCCCCGCGCCAAGATGAGGGCCCGCCACAAGGCCAACCACATCCAGGTCGTCTACGCCGACGACAAGGCCTCCGCCCGCAAAGCCCTCCACACAAAGGCCGCCGCCATGAAGGAGCTCGGGCTCGATGTCGCGCTCTGTGGAAAAATCTGAGCCCCGCGCCATGTCCCGCTCCGCCACCATCGAGCGCGCCACATCGGAGACCCGCATCCGCCTTGTCCTCGATGTGGACGGGAGCGGGAAGGCCGCGTGCGCGACCGGCATAGGGTTTTTCGACCACATGCTGACCCTCTTCGCGCGCCACGGCCTCTTCGACCTCGAAGTGGCGGCCGAGGGAGACCTCGATGTGGATTTCCACCACACGGTCGAGGATACGGGCATTGCATTGGGCGCGGCGTTTGCGCGGGCGCTGGGAGACAAGGCGGGGATCCGCCGCTACGGGTCGGCGCATGTGCCGATGGACGAGGCGCTGGTGCGGGCGGTGGTGGACCTGAGCGGGCGGGCCTTTCTTGCCTACGAGGCGCCGCCGCGGGTCGAGCCGGTCGGCGGGGACTTTTCCTTCCAGCTTGTCGAGGAATTTTTGCGTGCGATGGCGACCCATGCGGGAATGACCCTGCATGTGGCGATCCTTTCCGGACGGGATTCCCACCACATGGCCGAGGGGGTTTTCAAGGCACTGGCGCGCGCGATGGACGGGGCGACATCGCCCGACGCCCGCGTGCGCGGCATCCCGAGCACCAAGGGAGTGCTCTAGCGCGCGTGCCGCAGGGATCGCTGGCACTGCTCCTTCACGCGCACCTGCCGTTTGTCCGGCACCCGGAGCACGAGGAGTTTTTCGAGGAGGACTGGTTGTTCGAGGCGGTTGCGGAGACCTATATCCCCCTGCTGCAAATGCTGCGCCGCCTCGTGGCCGAACGCATTCCCGTCTGCCTTTCCCTTACGCTCACCCCCACGCTCTGCGCCATGCTGCGCGACCACCTCCTCCAGTCGCGCATCAGCCGCTATCTCGAACGCAGCCTCGAACTCTCCGCGCGCGAAATTGAACGCACCGCCGGCGACCCGCAGATCAACACCCTCGCACGCTTCTACAGCGACCGGTTCCGCGAAACCCGCGACTTCTACGAGGCCAACCGGGATCTTGTCGGTGCCTTCGCCCAGCTCCAGGCCGACGGCATCGTCGAAATCATCACCTGCGCCGCAACGCACGGGTTTCTCCCGCTCATGGAGTCGTGCCCCGAGGCCATGCGGGCGCAGATCCTGATCGGGTGCGATTACCACCGGGAGTGTTTCGGCGCGGACCCGGCAGGCATCTGGCTTCCGGAGTGCGGGTATGTGCCTTCCATCGACCGGATATTGCAGGAGGCGAACCTGCGGTGGTTTGTGCTCGATGCGCATGGTTTGATGTATGGGACGCCGCGCCCGCGGTTTGCGATTTACGCGCCGTATTTCACGCCGGCGGGGCCGGCGGTTTTCGCGCGCGACCGGGATTCCAGCCGCCAGGTGTGGAGTGCCCGCGAAGGGTATCCCGGCGATCCGGCCTACCGGGATTTCTACCGCGATATCGGCACCGACCTGCCCGAGGAATACCTCCACCGCATCCTGCCCGACACCGGTCACCGCAAGCCCACCGGCATCAAATACCACCGGATCACCGGCCGCGAACCCAAGGAAGTCTACCGCCTCGACTGGGCCATGGGCGCCGCCGACGCCCACGCCGGCGATTTCATGCGCAGCCGGGTTGCGCAAATCCAGCACCTTGCGGGGATGCTGCCCGTGCCTCCGGTTGTGGTTGCGCCGTTTGATGCGGAGCTTTTCGGGCACTGGTGGTTCGAGGGGCCGCGGTTTCTGGATTTGTTTCTGCGCAAGGCGGCCTGCGACCAGGACACCTTTGATTTCACGACCCCGACACGCTTCCTTGCGCGCCACCCGACCCAGCAGATCGTGGCTCCGTCGCCATCGAGTTGGGGCAACAAAGGCTATTACGAAGTGTGGTTGGACCAGTGCAATGCGTGGATTTACCCCCACCTGCACGCGGCGGCGCGGGCGATGACCGCCGCCGCCCGGCAGTTCCAAAACACGCGTTCGGAGACCGTGCGGCGGTTTTTGCGCCAGATGGCGCGCGAGCTGTTGCTTGCGCAGTCCAGCGACTGGGCGTTTTTGATGAAGACGGGCACGGCGCCGGACTACGCGCGGCAGCGCACGAAGGACCACCTGCTCCGGTTCGACGGGCTGCACGGGGCGCTGGAGGGCCGCGATCACGATCTCTCTTTGCTCCGGGCCTGTGAAGAGAGGGACAACCTTTTCCCGGCACTCGAATGGCGGCATTACCTCTAGCCGGCGCGGCGGCCGCCGCCGCTGTCCTTGCATGGGCGCTCGCGCCAAACCCCGCGCGTGCCGACGACGGGCGCGCGCAAACGCTCATTCTGGCAGTTCCCGGCGATCAAGGCAGTGTGAGCGCGGGCCTGTTCTCCCCGTCCGGATCTCTCGTCCGGTCTTTGGGAGAGCTGGCACCTGTGCGGGACTTTTCCACCGGCTTGAACGGGCTGATCCTCGAGTGGGACGGAAGGGACCAGCATGGGAGGCCCGTGACTCCGGGGGCGTATCGTGTGGCCGGGTGGTATGTGCCCGAGACGGTCCGCGCGGAGGGCGTGGCGGTCCACTTCAACGACTGGCCCGCATCCGACGGTTCCCTGCCGCTTGGCGGGGTGACTGCCGTGGTGCCCGGGGTGGGGGAAGAAATGCTTCTGGCCGGATCTCTGGCCGATGGGAGCGGTTCGGGTTTCTGGGCGGTCGGTTCCGAAGACGGCCTTTTGGAGGAGCGGGCGCGGGTGACGGGCATGGCGGAGGTGCTCTGCGTGGATGCGTCCCATGCCGTGCTGCGCCCGCCCGGCGGTGCGGGGATTGTCCTTCGTGCTCTCGGCGGGGAGGAGGCCGTGGGTCTTTTTGAAGACCGCCGCGTCGTGGCTGCGGCGCTGGGTGGCGGCGCGCTTTTTGTTTCCACGGGAGGCGGTGATCCCTTGCTCACGAAGCTGGGGGTGGACTTTTGCGGGATGGACCCGCTCGTGGTGAAGACGCCGGCCGTGCCGACCCTGCTTGCGGCGGATGGCGCGGAACGCATTTTTGCAAGCGACGGGGCGCTTGTGTGGCAATGGTCGGGAGGGGAATTTTCCGGGGTGCCCCTCGGCGATCCGGTCGTGGTTTCAGCGCTGGCCGCGGGCGGTGAGGGAACCGTCTGGGTCGGGGGCCGTGTCGCCGCTGAGGGGGGCCACGCCTTTGTGCGCCAATACTCTCCGGACGGCACGCTGCTTCGCGAATGGAAACCCGGCCGCGACGCCCCCACCGGCATCTTCGTCGGACACGATCCCCTGCGCCTCTTTGTGCTCACGCGCGGGGAGCCCAACGGCCCGCAGCGCCTGCAGGGGCTGCGCCCCGTCGCCGGAAGCGCCGACCCTGCAGCATCCACGGAAGGGGTCGCCGATTGGGAGGTTTTTCTCGACCGCTCGATCACCCCGGCCCCCCTCCCGTCGTTCGCCGAAGGGGTTGTCGTGCCTGCGCCTCCTCTGGACCGGCCCCCCTCCGCGCAAAGCCTCAATATCCGCATCCTGCCCAACAGCCTCAACCCAACCCGCCGCATCGGGGAACTGCGGGCCGCTTTCGGCCCGCAGGGCGCATGGATCGAGTCCTCCGACGGCCTCCGCGTCGCCGAAGTCTGCGATCTGGCATCCATCACACGGGTGGCCATCGCCCGGGGAGAAGACCGGCCCGATACCCTGCGGGTGCTGGTTTCCGTGCCCGGCGGCGCCCTCGAATACATGGTCGCAGGCCTGCGTGACCTCGTCCGCCTCGACGGGGGAACAATTGAACCATGAGTGCTTTGACCCCGGCACGGAATCCGCTAGGAATGCATGCCATGCGCGCCCTGCTCCTTGCCGCCCTGCTGACAGCCGCCGCCACGGGAGTGCGCGCGGGGGAGGAGATCAAGGTGCCGTTCAATTTCCAATGGGGGGAATCGGCCGCGCGCCTTGAACAGGCGCTCACCAGCGTGAAGGCGAAGGTGGTCGAGCGCAAGGAGGTGCGCGGGCGGACATGTCTGGTCGTCGAAGGCATCCCCCAAAAACTCCTCCAGAGAGCCCTGTTCTATTTTGACAGCGACTCGCTCGGGGAGATCGAACTCCACTACGGCGACGACAATTGGGACGCCTCCCAATACGGCGCGTTCTTCGACCAAACCCGCCGCAACATCGAAAAAAAATACGGCATCGGGCGCGTGATTGCCCGCCAGAAGACCCGCGAGGGGGATGTGCTCCAAACCTTGGTCGCCTACCAGTGGACCCAGCCGGTCACAACCCTCGCCCTCTATTACTATACCGCCGAACAGGGCTCCGACAGCTACCGTCTCCTGAGCCTTCACTACAGGGGGTATTGAAGGGGAAAGCTGAAAGCGCTTTCGGGTTGATCTTTGAAGCGGGCAAAGGCAGACTCCCCGCAACGTGAAAACCTTCCTGCGTCTCTTTCTCCTCCTTGCAACCGGATCGGGGCTCCTCCCCGCACAAACCCCCGATGACGCCCTGCGCGAAAATGTCGAACTCATCATCAAGGAATTCGAGCGCAAAAACTACGACGAAGTCATCAAGCGCATCGACGATTTGCGCATCGAGGGAGACGGTTCCGCCTTTGTCCTCAACCTCAAGGGTGCCGCTTACACGCGTCTCAAGGACTATTCCAAGGCCGAAGAATCCTTCAAAGCCGCCCTCGACGAATCCCCCGGCATGTTCGCCGCCACCTTCAACCTCGGAGAAATCCTCTTCCTTCAAAAACAATACGACAAGGCGCGCGATTGGTTCCGGGGCATGCTCATCAACGACCCCCGCAACGAACTCCTCCAATTCAAGGTCTTCCTCGCCCACCTCCAACTCGGCGACAACGAAGCCGCCCAAAAAATGCTCAATGCCATGAAATTCCCCGGAGATTCCCCCGCATGGTACTACGCCAATGCCGCATGGGAATTCTCCAAGGGCAACAAACGACGCGCCTCGGACTACCTCGCCGGCGCCCGCTTCATCTTCCCCGACAAGACGGAAATCTTCGACGAAACGTTCACCGATCTCGGGCTTCCGACCCGGTAACCCCGCCCCGCGGGGCCGCCCGCCACTCCACCGGACCGGCTTTGCGGTCCGGTTCCTTCAGGTGCTTGGCTTGCACCTCCCTGGCAGCGGGTTCAGCCTTTGATGACCGAGACCATCGGGGCGCGGAGGCGGCGCGGTTCGGGGAACTGCGAGCCGACCAGCGGGCGGCAGTAGTTGTAAAACTCAGGGGTGAGCCCGTTGCCTTCCGTGTTGATGAATTCGTCGGGCATGTGGCGGGTTTTCCCGGCGACTTCCGTGAGAGGCACAAGATCGTAGGCGGCGCTGTAATTCAGCACGGGTCTGCGAATAACAACCGACCCGTCCACATTGTCCCACATGGCGTATTGCACGGCGATTTCTCCGACCTCGCGCGCCTCGCGCGCGTCCCGGTCGGAGACGACGCCCATGAACGAGCGCTGCAGATACCCGAAGGTGTCGGCGCGCACCCGCTTGATTTTGAGCTTGGATTTGACCTCCTCGGCCAGCAGATCCCCCAGCGCACCCGAACCGGAGAGCTGCACGTTGCCGTGTGCGTCGTGCTCGGCCGTCCCAGCCAGCTTGACGGCAATCGGATTTCCCGACTCGTCGGAAATCCCCTCGGAGACCGCCACAAGGCACCGCCCATGCTTCTTGTAAACCCTCTCGACATCCGCAAGAAACCGCCCGGTCGAAAACGCCCGTTCCGGAACGTAAACCAAATGCGGGCCGTCATCGGCGTATTTCTGCGCAAGGATCGAGGCGGCCGTCAAAAAGCCCGCGTGGCGCCCCATGACGACTGCCACGAGCACGCCCGGCAGCGCGCGGTTGTCAAGGTTCAGCCCCATGAATGCCTGGGCGACAAACCGGGCGGCCGACCCGAAGCCCGGGCAGTGGTCGTTGACCACAAGGTCGTTGTCGATGGTCTTGGGGATGTGGATGGCGCGGAACTCGTAGGCCGCCTCGCGCGCCTGCTCGTTGACAATGCGCACCGTGTCGGAGGAGTCGTTGCCGCCCACATAGAAGAAATACCGGATGTCGTGTTTGCGCATGACTTCGAACATGCGGTGGCAGTATTCCGTGTCGGGCTTGTCGCGGGTTGAAAGAAGGGCCGAGGATGGGGTTTCGGCCACCTGTTCGAGGTTGTGGGTTGTTTCGCGTGTGAGGTCGATGAAGTCTTCGTTGACGATGCCGCGCACGCCGTTGATGGCGCCATAGACGGCATCCACCTGCGGAAACTTGCGTCCCTCGAGGGTCACCCCCACGATGCTCTGATTGATCACCGCCGTCGGGCCGCCGCCCTGCGCCACCAAAACCTTGCCTTTGAGTTTGCTCATACGCGGCGGAGAATGCACTCCACCGCTTGTCTTGGCAACGAAAGAAATCTCAGGGCAGTTTTGCGAGTTTGTAGGTGGTCGACCATGCGGCCGATTCGCCCGGGGCGATTTCGAGCATGACGAAGGGCTCGGGGCTGATGACCTCGATGTTGCCCCAGACGGCGATGCGGTGGAGGGGGCGGTTGGTGACGATGGACAATTGGATGCCCGCCCCGTGTTGGGTGACGGTGATGGGTTCGCAGGCCGGGAAGCCGCTGCCCGTCGTTGAACTGAGGTAATATTGGCCTTCGGGAGACTTTGCGAAAGTCAGTCCGCGCGGGGTCGCAAGCATGGCGTCGCCACCGCTGACCAGTTTGTCCTTCTCGACGGGGGTGGTCCATGCGACTTCGCAGCCGGGGCCGACGGGTTTGTTGGCGAGGTTGCAGAAGTTGTGGGTGTAGTGTTCGGTGCGGAGGGGGCGGGTGCCTGTGTTTGCGAGCAGGCGCCGGACGGTGAAGCCGTCCTCCTCGAGGGTCACGGAAATTTCCAGCCGGTATCCGCGCCCGCCTTCGGGATCTTCGAGGGTTTGGAGGAAGGTGGTCTCCTGCTCCCCGGAGGATACGACGGTGCTTTCCGGTGCGATGACGACTTCGCGGGGCAGGGAAAACTGGTAGGGTTCGGCATCGTCGCGCTTGAGGATGCCGACGCCGACCTTCATGAAGGTGCCACCCACCGGCGCACTTTCGTAGTCGGCAGGTCCCGGAAGGTCGAACTCCTCGGCGGTTCCTCCGACATGGTTGCCGGGAAACCGGTCGTCGGGCATGGCAAAGGGAACCAGAAAGGGGATTCCTTTCCACGAGGCATGGGTGACCATGCCCGGGAGGGTGAATCGCTGGCCGACGTAGACGGGGTTGGCCGCGGTGGGGTCGGCGAGGGTCAATTGGATCGAGGAGTTTTGCATGGTGATGGTGTTTGCGACGGAAGTGTCGGGGCTGGTTGCTGTCAGGGATGCGGCCAGAAGGAGACAGGCGGTTCTCACAGGGATACTTCCTGACGCACAGGGGCCCGCAGGTCAAGGAATCCATGGAGCAGGAGAAGGCGGGGCAGCGGGCCTGCTGAAAATCCCGGCTTGAGTGCGGGTGGCGGATGAGGCAGGGTGCGGACTGCCTGCCATGAAAAAGTCCGGGTGTGTGATCATCTTTTTGTTTGTTGCCGTGTGCGCGAGCATGTTTGGCAATCTCGTGTTGCTGGCGCTTCTGGGCGTGAAGGGGGCTCCGGCGATGGCGGCGGCGCGCCTGATCCGCGAGAGGAATTTCGAGGAGATCGTTGTGCAGGAGGGGGCGACGCATGCGTCGCGCATCGCGGTCATTCCGCTCGAGGGCATCATTGCCGTCGGCCAATCGGGTGCGCTGGGCGCCGACATGGTGAATGACTTCAAGCTGGCGCTTGATCAGGCGCGCAATGATCCGGCGGTGAAGGCGGTGGTGGTGGCCGTGGACAGCCCCGGCGGAGAGATCACGGCCTCCGACGTCCTTTACAATGCCCTGCGGCAGTTTGTGAAAGAAAAGCCCGCGGTTGTCTATTTCAATGCGATCGGGACCTCGGGAGCCTATTACGCGGCCTGTGGGGGGAGCTACATCATGTGCAACCAGACGACGTTCACCGGCTCGATCGGCGTGATTATTTCAACCCTCAACTACCGCGATCTCCTCGGAAAAGTCGGCCTCGAGGCGGTCGTGTTTCGCAGCGGAGAGTTCAAGGACATGCTCAGCGGGGCGCGGGAAATGACCCCCGAGGAGCGCGAATACGTGCAGGGGCTTGTCATGCAGAGTTACGGGCGGTTCCTGGGGATTGTCGCCGCGGCGCGGAACCTCGAGGAGGGGGAGCTCCGGGACGGGCCGGCCGACGGGCGGGTCATGAGCGGCACGGACGCTCTCGAGGCGGGGCTTGTCGACCGGCTCGGCTACATCGAGGATGCCTACAACAGGGCCCGCGAACTCGGAAACGCCCCGGGAGCCCAGGTGGTCCGCTACCGCCGCACCGCCACCTTTTCGGATCTCTTCACGGTCTTCGGCGAATCGCTTGCCCCGCGTCTTGCCATCGATCTGCTGCCCGGGCGGGTGGCGCTCGAACCGGGGCGTGTTTACCTGCTGCCTCCGGTGTTTGCGCCTTAGCGGGGAGAACAGCCTCCGATGGTCTTTCTCTTTCTGCTGATGGGACTGTTGGCGGTGGCGGGGTGTGTGTTTTACGGGCGCCTTTGGGTGGCATTGCCGGCCGGGCGCGTTCCCGGGCAGTTCGGGCGGGCCGACCTGTTTTTGGCTGCGGGGCTCGCCTGCTGGTTTTTGTGGCTTGCGTTCCAGTCTTTTGGGAGGGAGACGGTTGTGACGCCGTCGGCGATCCTTGGCGGTGGGATTGTCTATGGGGGAATTTTGGGGATGATCGTGGCGGCGTTGGTGGTCCGGGGGATTTCGTTGGACGCGGTTTTCGGGCTTTGTTGGCGCGGGTTGCGGTGGGGGCCGGGGTTTGTGGTGCTGGCGTTTTTTGC
>CAZGNH010000444.1:0-1575 GCA_964527025.1 uncultured Chthoniobacterales bacterium
CCACCATCGGGGCGATGGCAATGCCTCCGGGCTCGGACTGCAGATGCGCGCGGAAGTTCACGGCTCCTTCGAGGAGGCGTCAAAATTGGCGCCGATGATTGCCAGAAGCTGCGTGGAGGCGGTTTCGAGATCCGACACGAGACCCTGGACCCGGTTGCGGTAGTAGGCATAGGCCGCCATGGCGGGGATGCCGATCACCAGCCCGAAGGCGGTGGTGACAAGCGCTTGGGCGACCCCCTCGGCCAGCATCATCGGGCGTGTGGCCGCCATGTCGTGCGCCACGACACTGAACGACTGGATCATGCCCAGCACGGTCCCCAACAGCCCGAGCATCGGGGCAAGCGCCCCGATATCGGCCAGATAAGAAATCTGCTGGTTCATCCCGCTGGCCTGCCGCACCCCCTCGGTCTGCGCAATCTCACGCGCCTGCGCAAACGAGGCCCCCGGATTTTTGGTCAGGAAATCGGTCGTGCGCTGCAAAACGCGCGCGACGGCTTCGTTGTGACGGTTCGAGACCGCAAGCAAGCCGAGGTAGTCGCGCTTGCGCAGCAACGCATCCGCGGTCTGCATGTAACGGGCCGTCACGACACTGCGCCGGCTCAACGTGAAAAAGTAAACAACGATCAGCGCAACCGCCGCAACCGAAAGTGCCGCAAGCGGAATCATGACCGGCCCGCCCGACACGAGCACCTGAAGCAACGTCATCGCCGCCCCTTCATGCACCGCCGGAATCAAATCCTCCTGGGCACGGGCCGAATCCGCCCCTGCCAGAACCGCCGCCACTGCCGCTAAACATTTCATGAGACCTTGAAAAATAGCCCGTTCCGCGCCACAGGCAAGCACCGCATGCGGTGGAGCATTTGGGGTCAAACCAAATGATAATACTTAGTGCTTCGGTGGAGTGGTTGTGAAGATCCGTTGGGGTCGGTTACGCATGGTGTGATTGGGCATGGCCATGGGGGTCGGTGGGGGCCCTTTGTGGTCCGGGGCAGGGAGCAAGGCTTCATTTGGCGGCTGCGAGGAGTGCGTTGACTTTATCCATGACGGCGAAGGCGTCGGCGACGTAGAGGACGTCGGCCTTGCCGCGGGCCCAGCCGCAGTTTGGGTCGAGACTGATGGCGCGGCGTTCGCCGATGAAGCGCCACCCGACCGCATGGGGTTCCTCGCCGTGGCAGCAGGTCGAGAGGCCCTTGGGGTGGCGGGGGGTCGAGCCGGTTTGTCCGATCTGGTTCATGTGGGTCAGGAACGTGAGGGTTGCCTGGCCTTCTCCGTGGAGGTCGACCAAGGATTTGGTGCTGCCCAGCGAGGCGCGGGCGAGGCGCACGAAGTCGAGGATGATCTTTTCGGCCTGCGGGGTTTTGGTTTGGCCGTCGGGTTGTTTTTTCGTCCACCCGGCTCCGGCGACGAAGAGGAGGCCGGCGTCCGGGCGGATGGTTTGTTGGTCGGCGGGGGGGGATTCGAGGCCTGTGACCTTTGAGCGGATTGTGGGCGGCGGGCAATCGACGATTTCGAGGGAGGCCGATCCTGCGGTTCCCTGCCATGCGGGGGCGATCCCGCTTTCGAGGGCAAGCACCC
>CAZGNH010000445.1:0-2011 GCA_964527025.1 uncultured Chthoniobacterales bacterium
CCGCCCGTCTGCTCGAGTCCGACGGGCGTCTCGAAGAGGCCGCCGCGATCTACGCAAAGCTTGCCGAAAAAGGCGGGCCCAGATCGCAGGAGGCCGCCCAGCGCCTCAGCCGCCTCAAGCTGGAAAACTTCCTCTGGGAGGAGGAATTCCAACCCGGGGCATCCGAAACCGCCAATCCACCATGACCCATCCCAAACTCTTCATTCCCGGCCCCGTCGCCGTCTCCGAATCCACCTACCGTGCCATGTGCAGCCCCATGATCGGGCACCGGGGCAGCGACTTCAAAGACCTTCACGCGCACATCCAGCCCCGCCTGCGGGCGCTCTTTGGCACCGCGCGCCCGGTGTACCTGTCCACTTCGTCGGCATGGGGGGTGATGGAGGGCGCCATCCGCAACCTCTGCGCAAGGAAGGTGCTCAACTGCATGTGCGGCGCATTTTCGGACAAGTGGTTCGACGTGAGCAAGCGCTGCGGCAAGGAAGCCGGCGCGCTGCAGGTCGATTGGGGGCACCCCATCGAGCCGGATGCCCTCCGCCGCGAGCTGGGCACCGGCGCCTACGACGCCGTCACCCTCATCCACAACGAAACCTCCTGCGGCCTCAAAAACCCGCTCAAAGATCTGGCCGCCGTCGTGCGCGAATTCCCCGAGGTCATGTTCATCGTGGATTGCGTCTCCTCGTTTTCGACCGAGCGCATTTCGATGGACGAGCTGGGGATTGACGTGATGCTCACCGGCAGCCAGAAGGCGCTGGCGCTGCCGCCGGGCCTTGCTTTGTTTGCCGTCTCTTCAAGGGCCCTCGCAAAGGCGGAGACGGTCGCCGGACGCGGGTATTACTTCGATTTCCTCGAATTCGAGAAGAATGCGCAGGGGAGCATGACCCCGAGCACGCCGGCCATCCCGCTGATTTTTGCACTCGAAGCGAAGCTCGGGGAGATTTTTGCCGAGGGGCCGGAAGCGCGTTACGAACGGCACGCGGCACTGAACGCGCTGGTGGCCCGGTGGGCCGCCGAACACGGGTTCGGGTTCTTTGCGCCGGCCGGATACCGTTCGGTTTCCCTCACATGCCTTGCCAACACACTTGGAATTGACCTGCCCGCGTGGATCGGGCGCCTGCGCGCAAAACACGGGTTCCTCATTGACGGCGGCTACGGCAAAATCAAGGGCAAAACATTCCGCATCTCGAACATGGGCGACGAAACAAAGGAGAGCATCGGCGCGCTTCTTGCCGCGCTCGATGACACCCTCGGGGGATGACCCGGCGCGCGCGGAATAAGGCGCGCACTTTTCGCGGCGGGATGTATGGATGATGGCATGTCCGGGATTCTCTATGCGGTGGCGGCGACTTTCGGCCTGGGGGTGGTCTATTACCTTGCGGCGATTCCGGCCGGGACGGCTCTCGGGCTGCCCGTGTGGCTGGCGGCGGTCTCCGCATGGGCGGGATACGCCGCCATCGCCGCCGCCGTGCTGGCCGCAGGCGCCCCCCTCCGCGCATGGCTCATCCGCCGGCTACGTATAAACGCCTCCCCCGATCCAAAAAAGTTGTTCTGGAGAATCTGGCGGCGCTTCGGCCTTGCGGGCCTCGCCATCGCGGCTCCGGTAACCTGCGGCCCCTACATCGCGGCCCTCATCGGCGTCGCGCTCGGCGAACGCCCCGGACGCCTTCTCGCATGGATTGCGGCCGCCGCCATCCCGTGGTCGGTGCTCTTTGCGGTGCTGACAGCGTTGGGGTTCTCGTTCCTGCCCGAAACCCCCTGACCGACTCGGACCCCGCGGAAAAGAGCGTTCATCTCATCAAATCCCCCAAGAAGGTGGCCGGGGAAAGAATCGGCATACCCAAAAATGGATTCCGCCAAACGAAGCCTTCACCCCACAATATGCCCGCACCGGAAAGGGTCGCCTGAAGAGTGCCGGAGTCGGGGAGTTGAAGGCTCTGAAAACAACGCTTCAAGCGGGGAGTGAACCACTAACCCCAATACTGTTTACTTAAGAAGGTTCTTAACCACTTATGGA
>CAZGNH010000446.1:0-5207 GCA_964527025.1 uncultured Chthoniobacterales bacterium
CTCCGCTTTCTCCGCCAATAGAAATCCCGCCCCGCGCTCGACCCTCCGGGAAATCCGGAAAATTTCCCCCGCCCGGCACGGGGAAATTCTTTCCCTCACCTTCGAAGGGGAGGGGTTCCTCTATAAAATGGTCCGCATGCTCGCCGCAGCCATCGTGCGGTGCGCAACCGGAACGGACCCTGCCGCTGCCCTCGCCGCCCGCCTCCGCGACGGATCGCCAAGATGGACACACGTGGCCCCCGCATGCGGCCTCACACTGGTCAAAGTCCTTTACAAACGAGGAGGTTGATGTCGGGCAGGATCACGGCAGCGGAGCACCCGTCTTCACCACTATTTGATGGCAAGCCATCATATCTCCTGCTCGTCGTCTTCTTCCTCGATTTCCTTGCGGATGGTTTTGGAGATGTGGGGCCGGACGAATCCGTAGGTGAGGTAGGCGACAAACACGAGGGCCGGCATCCACTCGTAATTCATCGCGCAGAGGGCCAGCACGACGATGATGGCGAGGAAGCGCGGGATCGAACGCTGGGAGCGCCACCCGAGGCCCTTGAAGCTCGGGTAGCGCACATGGCTGAACATCATGAAGGACAAGAAAACCAGAAGCACCGGGAGTGCAAATTTCCACGGCCCGATTTCGCGCGCCCCTTCCTCGATCCAGAGCATGAAAAGGGTCAGTGATGCGATCAAGCCGGCGGCGGCGGGAATCGGGAATCCGACAAATTCGTGGTCCCCCGACCCGCTCTCCCCGCTTTGCGAGAGGCAGTTGAAGCGCGCCAGGCGAAGCGCCCCGCAGAGCAGATACACAAAGGCGATCACCCAGCCGGTGCCCGAAAAATCCCGCAGCACGATCTGGTATGCAAGCAGGGCCGGTGCAAGTCCGAAGGAAACGACATCCGCCAGCGAATCGAACTCTCGCCCGAAGGGACTCTCATGCCCGCCCAACCGCGCAAGCCGCCCGTCCAACAGATCGAAAACACAGGCCCCGAGAATGAAGGCAATCGCCTGATAATACAGGCCCATCACCCCGTTCCCCTGCTGCGCGGCCACCGCCGCCTCGATAATCTTGAGCACCGCCGCAAACCCGCAGAAGAGGTTTCCCGCCGTCATCAAATTCGGCAGCAGGTAAATCTTGGGATCCCCCGGGTGCGCGCTCATCCTTGCGGCGGGATTTTCGCGACCGGCGTCTCGCCACCGCGCACCCGGTCGCCGACTCCGACCAAAAGTTCCACGCCCTCCGGAAAATCCACCTCGGTCCGCGACCCGAAGCGGATCATTCCGATCCGCTGCCCGCGTTCGAGACAATCGCCCACCTGATTCCATGCAACGATCCGCCGCGCGATGGCGCCGGTGATCTGTCGCACCACAACCGCGCATTGCGGCCCGCGGATCACCCACGTGCGCCGGGCATTTCTTTCGGAAGAGAGCGGGTTGCGGGCATCGAGAAACGAACCCGAAGCCGGCTCCGAGTGCTCGACCGTCCCTGCAATCGGGGAACGGTTCACGTGCACGTCGAAAATCGACAGGAAAATCACCACGCGCCGGACCGGCCCGCCCAAGAGGCCGTCCCCGTCACAGTCCTCGACCGCAACAACCCGCCCGTCCGCCGGTGCCACCGCCAGCGACGCATCACCGGGCGCACACCGCACAGGATCCCGAAAAAAACACAGGACCGCCAACAGGGCCGCCGCCAACGGCACGGACACATACGGCACAAACGGCAGCATCACCAGCCAAAGCCCCCCAAGGACCGCCAGAATCCACCGCGCCTCGTAAAGTGCCCGCCCGCTCATCAGGGCACTCTATCCCCCACAGCCCCCGCCACGCCAGCGATTTCGCGGCGCCTCCGCAGGAGGAAGTGATTCTGGTCGATACGTGTATTTTGCTGGATCTTTCAACCGAGGACCCGGCTTGGTTCGACGATTTCGCGGTCAGTAACCGATGGACAAGATCCTTCCGCTGGCGAAGGAGAAAAATTCGTCACGGTCGGCGGTTTTGATCCCGGGCAGGAGGTCGGCGGGGGTCAGGTCCGCCGCTTCGAGGCACGATGGGCATGCGCGGACCGCCACCCCCATGCCAAGCAATTTTTCGAGGGAGGCGCGCGAGGAGGAAAACGGGCGGTGGCTCACATCCGGGGCGCCTTTGACGAGCAGTTTGACGGCCCCGATATCGCAGTATATGAGCACCTTCTTTCCGCCCTCAGCCATCACTTCGGCCATTTTATATGCCATCAGGACGCGGTGGGGGTTTTCCGGGCCGGCACTCATGTGGATGAAAACCCCTTCGTCGCCGCCGGCCTCCGCGGCGGGGGAGGGAACCGCGATCAGGACGGCGGCGGCGAGCAGGAGTGCAGTGGCAGGGATGTGGTTTTTCATAAGAATATCAGGCGGTTTGTTCTTCCCGCCATGGCATGAACTTGGCGGATGCTTTCACGACAATCAATGCATTCTGCCGGGCCTCGGCAGAACATAAATAAAGCCCGTGGCGCGAGGACTCGACCCATCCGCGGACGGTCACCGGGTCGCGCAGATTCACCGGGTGGAGGAACCGAAGGTTCATTTCGGCCGTCACCCCGGCGATCCCCCGCGCAAAAAGTGTGTGGACAATCGAACTGTCAAGCATCGTGGCCATCACCCCGCCATGGACGCGCCCGGGGTAGCCGCGGAAGGCCGGGGAGGGACGCCAGACCGCCGACGCCACACCGTCATTGCCGACATCAAAGTGCAGGTTCAGCCCGATGCTGTTGGCAACCCCGCACGCGAAGCACGCGTCATGCAGGTGCTCGAGCGGGTCAGTGGTTGCAGTCTCCATGGTGGGGACCGTGGTGGTGATCATGACACTGTGTATTTTCGCCTGTGGCGCGTTCGAAGTCTCCCCGCAGACAGGCCCCGGCCAGCGCCTGCGGCGTCCCGGCCACTCCGCACATGAAGACCTCAATTCCGGCATCCGAAAGCATAATCAATGCGCGCTCACCAATGGCGGCAGCCACCACCGCATCGGGCTTTTTTCCGGCCAGCCACGCGGGCAAAACTCCCGGACCATGCTCGGGTGCCTCAAAGACCCCGCACGCGACCACAGACCCCGACCCGCGCCGGCCCTCAAAAAACGCAAACGCCGTCGCCCCCCCAAAATGCTCGCAAAATTCCCCGCCGCAAACCGGAACGGCCACTGTTATCAACGATTCACTCATCGGCGAATCTTACCAATCTCCACCCCACGGCGTCCAGATCGTTCCCCAAAAAAAACCGCCCGCCACCAAACGGGTGCTCCGCGCGTGCGCCAGCATCGTTCCACCCGGCAGGGCGCGGGTCGCTTGTCCGGCCCCACTTGTTTTCCGGCGGTCTTGCAGAATTCCGGCTCCCACGCAATGCTTGGTAATGCCCCCGAGCTATCAATGTGTGCGGTGTGGAGCCTGCTGCCGCTGGCCGGGAATGGTGCGTGTGGACACCGCGGATATCGCCATGATTGCAGCATGGCTGGAAATGCCGGAGGACGTCTTTATCGCAAAATTCACGCGCCTGCGCCCGTCACGCAATGGACTCGCCCTTGCCGAAAAGCCCGACGGAGCCTGCGTGTTCCTCGAAGGCACCAACAACTGCCTCATCCAGCCCGTCAAACCCCGCCAGTGCGCCGGCTTCCCAAACGCATGGACATTCGACGGCTGGCGGAACCTGTGTCAGGCAGTGGAGACGCCCCTGTTCACTTAAGAAGGTTTTAGCCGCAGATTAAGAGGATCGCAGATTTTGTTTAAGATCCATTTAATCAGATTGTAACGTATTTATCCGCAAATCGGTGAATCTGCGGCCAAGTCTTTTCTTGCTCTTTCTTACCAAGTCAACAGGATTGGTTAAAAGATGCGGGCTGGGTCTGCTCGGGAAGGGACTCGAACCCTTACTCCTTCCGGAACCAGATCCTAAATCTGGCGCGTCTGCCAATTCCGCCACCCAAGCGAAGGTTTGTAATCAAGAACTTGCGATATTTTATTAACAATAAAACACAATAAATATAAGCGCTGTTTTCAGGGGAAAATCGCTGGCTGAGTCTTGAATCTGCTAAATTCTGCGTTCATCTGGGTCCACTCACTGCTTTTTCTTCACCGGTGGATTTTCGGGCGGTTTGGGAGGCTCGACCGCCTCGATATCCGGGGGCAGCAGAGCCTCGATCGGCAGGGCGGCCAGCGGGGTGCCCGGGCTCAGGTTCTCAAAAACCAACCGCACCTCATGCTCTCCGTTTTTGGCACCCTCCAAGGGCCGGATGGTTTCAATTGTCGCATAACTGAGGCTCTCTGATCCTGCCATGCGCACAGGCAGGGATGCCCCGGGAGAAAGCTTCGCAAGCGACTCGCGGGTCACAACCAAATCGGAGGAAAGGTTCGTCAGGTCGGCAATGGTGAGCAAAGCATCGCCTTGGTTGACCCTCATACCCCGCGACTTGGCCACCTCGATGACCGTCCCGGCCATCGTCGCCCGCACAAAACGATTCTCCAAAAGCCGTTCGGCAAGAGCCAATTCAAGCTTGGCCAGCTCAAGCTGCATCTTCGCCTGGGCCAGTTTGCCGCGCGCCACCTGCGCCTGGCCCTGCGCACGCTCGACATCCTCGTCCGAAGCCTGACGCTTGCGATGGTTGTTCTGCACCTGACTCAACAACGCGTTCTTGTCGCGCAACTCGCCCTCCGCAATTTCAATTCCAGCTCTGTTCTCCGCCCGCAGCTTCGATGTCAAATAGACATGCAACTGCCGGTCATGATCCAACTTCATCAACAACTGGTTCAACTCCACCTCGTCACCAACACGCACATCCACAAATTCCAAAAAACCACTGTCCTTCGCCGTCACAACCTCCACAGCGGACGGCTCAATCCCGGCCAAACGCATCGCCGTCTGACTCCACCCCGCAGCCACGCCGAAAACACCCGCCAAGAATCCCAACACCAATGTCCTCCACATCATTCCATAATTATACCCATTCCCTGCTGTTTTGTCGAATCCCTTTGTTGGCAGGTTATTCACACGGAGCCAAGATTCTGCCCGGCAGGTGCATATATAAAACATCAGATAATATATGTCATGTATAATAGCAACCGGTGTGGTGTCAGAGGAATTTGGCGAGGTGGGATTTGAGTTCCCCCCGGGCGCGGAAGATGAGGCTTTTTACAGCCGGGACGGAAATTTTCAGGACTGAGGCAATTTCCTCGTAGGGCATGTTTTCGT
>CAZGNH010000447.1:0-8190 GCA_964527025.1 uncultured Chthoniobacterales bacterium
CTGCGCCCGGTTCGGCAGGATGCTTGTCGGCGAGGGCATTGTCCCCGCCCCCAAAAACAGGCCGCTGGTTCCCTGGCACGGAGAGAACCTGTCTTGCAAAAACCGGGAACGGTCCCGCCGGACCCGCTTCGTGAGCGGGTTGCGCATGGGGAAACGCGCCGTCCTGCAACGCGGGTTCCGCACGCAGCCATCCGTGGCCCGCCGGCCACCTTGAAAGACATGCCCGGACTACCGGGGAGCGCGACACGGGCATCCCAAATATTTTGTGGCTCCTGAACAAAACGCTTGTCTTTCAGGTCCGCCTGAATTCCAATCCGGTCAAGCGGCCGGGATTGTTGCCGGAGATGCAAAATTATGAAGCACTATGACGTTGCGGCCTACATTTGGCCTTCCTATCACTACGAACCCAGGGTCGCGCATTTTTGGCCGGAGAAAGACGGCGAATGGTATACGGTGCGGCGCGGCACGCCCCGCTTTCCCGGTCACGACATGCCGCGCATTCCTCTGTTGGGCTGCCAGGACGAGGCGGATCCAGAGGTCATGCGCCAACACGTCGGGATGGCGCTCGAACATGGCATCAATGTCTTTGTCGTGGACTGGTATTGGTATGAGAATGCGCCGTGCTTCGAGCGACAACTGAACGAGGGGCTGATCCCGGCGTTGGAAGGGACCGGTGCCAAAGTCTGCCTGATGTGGGCCAACCACGACTTGGACAACATTCTGGATATGCATGCAGATACCAGCCCGAAAGAGATTTATTGGTCCGGGAAGGTTTCACGGGAAATCCTCGAGCCCATGTTCGGGAGGATTGTCAGGAAGTATTTCAGTCTCGATTGTTATTACCGGATCAACGGCAGGCCTGTTTTCTCGATTTTTGACGTCCCCAACCTGACCGCGGGACTTGGTGGTGCCGGGCAGACGGCAGATGCATTGGAATGGATGCGGCGGCACTGTGTCGAAAGCGGGCTTGCGGGCCTCGAAATCCAAGCCATCACCCGACAGCAGGCAGGTGCGGCGGTGGATGGAGGGGGGATTGGCGCCCCGGAAATCCAAGCTGCAACCCGGCAGGATGATGGAATCGGAGCCGCGCTGGAATCCGCGGGCAAAGAGTCCGCCATGCACAACCTTGGCTTCGACAGCGCCACCTCCTACCAATACCGCATGGACAGTTTCCCGACAGGCGATTATGTGGTTTGGGCGGATCACGCGATCGGTCGCTGGCCGGAGCATGAGGCGCTTTACGGAACGTACTATCCGCATGTCTCGGTTGGCTGGGACAACACTCCGCGCAACCCCTCTTACGCTCAGGAAAATGTCGTCCTCAACTCGACCCCGCATGCCTTCGAGGCCTGCCTGTGGAAAGCCCGGGCATGGCTCGATGCACGGCCGGGCCAGGCGCCTCTGGTCACCATCAACAGTTGGAACGAATGGACCGAGGGCAGTTGCCTGCTGCCCGACATGCGCTGGGGCTACGATTACCTGCGCGCGGTGCGGAATGTGTTCGGTCAAGCATGAAAAAGCCTGCGCGCCATGGAAGGTGGCGCAGCACCGCTCCGCAACGTCCGGCGCTCGGAAAACAAAGAGCCGGTGGCGGCGGGACGGGCGGGGATTTACGGAGTGCCCTCTGAACGCGTTGCCGGGAGTTGCTCGATCGAGTGCGGTGGTTTATAAGCCCTGCGGGTGAAAATAGTGGTGGCGACGACGTCGTTGGCCACAAATCCTTCCGTGTTGCCGACGGTCCAGATGCGGTGCGAGTCGAGTCCGAAGATGGCAAAGAATTGGGGCCTGCCGCTGATGACAGGGGTCCACGAGAGGCCGGCGTTGTGGGATTCGTAGAGGGCCGGACCGTTGCGCGCATCGCCATGTTGGGCGAAAAAGGCGTTCCAGACGGCAGCGAGGGCGTGGGTTGGGTCACAGGGATTCATCCAGAGGGCGTTGATGAAGAATTCAGAGGCCGGGAGGCTGTGTTTTTGCCATGTGGCGCCGCCGTCGTTGGTGACGATGGTTGCCGGGGAAGAGTCGGGGATTTTTTCAAAGTGGCCGTGGCTGATGTATTTGAGGCCTTGTGCGGGCAGGGCGATCATGCCGGTTTGCCGGGATGCAAAAGCCATGGCCATGAATTGGGGCTGCCACCGGGCGGCAACCTCATCGGGAAGGAGCACAGGCTGCCATGATTTGCCGACATCGTCGGTGCGGAACAATTCGGGTGTGGGGGCTGTTCCGCGGGCGTTTTTGGTTCCAAGGAGAAAGACCGTTTCGATGCGGTCGCGCGGGGAGTTGGCTGGAATTGCGGCGAACTCGGGTTTGAAGTTTTCGGGAAGGGTCACTCTGTGCCACGTGTTTCCGCCGTCGGTGCTCCGGAAGCCGGATACGGGAGCGGGACCTCCGAGTATCCAGATGTGTCTGCCACGGACGAGCAGGCGGAGGATTTTGGGGACTGGTGCGGGCAGATCCTGCAGGGCTTTGCGCCATGTGCGCCCGCTGTCGCGTGATTGCCAAAGCTGCCGCAGAACCATCCAGCGATCTGTTTCCACCAGCCAGATGACCTCCCGCTCGGTCAAACCGACATGGGAGTAGAAGATGGCTGTTGGCTCATTGGGGTACTCCTCGCGGGGGCTGCGGCGGATGCGTTTCCATGTGAGACCCCCGTCGTCGGTCAGGAAGGCCCCGCGGTCACCACAGGCCACCCCCCGAAGGGCATCATTCCAAACGGCGATATCCCGCAGGTTGTCGCGGATATCGCCCTGGCCGAAGGCACCGCCCGATCCGCCCGTGTCGCCAATGCGGAATTGTGTTGTCTGCGAGGATTCGGCAACCGGTTCGGGTCGTGGCGCCGCCGCCCGGCCCTGCCATGTCGAAGCGGTCCGGCGATCCGGGGAAACATGGAGCGCCCATGCAAAAAACACGATTCCCAGAAAGGCCGTCCTCACTGGCGCGCAGCGGAGCTGGCCTTCACCTCGAAGCGTCCCCAGTTGGCGGGCTGGATGTCGGCTTCGAGCGACAAATCGCTGACGATGCCCGTGGCTTGATTGGCCCAGTGCATGCGCAGCTCGTTTGCCTGACCGGTGCGGTCGGAATAGACAATGCCAAAGTCGCCGGGATAGGTGGAGCCCGGTTCCGGCTTCCAGCGCAGGTCGGCCAATGGCACCGACGCGCGCAGCGTGTAGCCGCGCGCCGTGCGGTCAATCCCGACTTGCGCGTTTGGCAGAACCTCGAGGCGCTCGATGCGTGTTGTCTTGACCGAGGTCAGGTCCACCGGCGGTGCATCACCCGCCCGGCGGTAATCGTAAAGGACGGCGATGGGTTTGCCTTCGTGGACGCTGAAGAGCAGCCGCAGGTCACCCGGCGAGGCTTCGGGATCTTTTTGCGACGGATCGGTGCGCAGTTCGAGGAGGGCGGCGTCACCGAACTTGAAGAGCTGGCGGGTGTCCTCGCCGCTGTTGACCATGGGCGAGTCATCCACGACATCGAAGGCCACGTGAAGAAACTCCCCGTCCACGCTCCATGTGGCCTTGGCGGCGCGCGCTTCGTCGTAGCGCCACGCGGCGTGCTCACCGGGTTTCCACGAGAAGGCATCCATGGCCGGGGGGCGGGCGGCACCGGCGGCCATCGGGCGCACCGTCATGGCCGACACCTCCGCCGTTGCGGAGGAAGGATCCGGGGTGGCGGCCAGTTCGTGTTGTTCCTTGGTGAATTCGATGGATTGGTCCGCGAGGCGTTGAATGGTTTCCATGCCGGTGACCTCGGCGATCACCCCCGCACTGCGTGAGCAGACCACGAAGAGGCGTCCGTCGGGGCGCTGGAAAAACTGCCCGCCGAACCACTCGCCACCGTTGGTGACATTCTTGATGGACTGGCCGCGTTGCGGGTTTTCCGGCCATGGATCCGGGGCCGAGCGTCCATCGCGGAAGAGGCGTCCGACATAGAGGCCGTCGGTTGTGAAAAATTCGGCGGTGCCCACATTGGTGTGGAAGGCAAAGATTTCGCCGACATTTTCCAAGTCGGCCCGGCCCATGACGCCCAGGGGTCCTAGAACCTGGCCGCGTTTTTCTTTGGGTGCGGTGTGCGATCCATGCACGCCGGTCCAGCGGCTCGGATAAAACCATGCGATCGAACCATCCGGGCGGAACATGGTGATCGGGTCGCGTTCCCTGTTGGGGCGGTTTTTGCCCGGGAGGTTGGCGAGGGTCAGGAGGTTGCCCTCGGGACTGATCCATGCGGCCTGCCCCATGAGCGGCGTTTGCACGAGAAGCTGCGCCTTGGCCGGATCGTACACAGGCGTTCCTTCGGGGGTCCACCGATCCACCGGCAGGCGGTAATGGCGGGCGGTGCCATCGTGGATGGCTGTGAAAAACAGATTCAAATCATTGTCGGCGACCCCGCCACTCCATGACTCTGTTCTCCACGAGGGAGGCATGAACGCGTCAATGTGCGGGGTTGCATGGCGGACGATTTCCTCTTCATCAACGAGGCCGTCCGAGTCGAGGTCGCTCCAGACCATGTTGTTATTGGGCCCGTGGTTGGGTCTGGCACCGGCGGGAACCCGCCACCCGTCCTTTTTTGCTCGGGCGATGATTTCCGGCCAATAGGCCGGAGCAATCGAGTTGCCGGCCTGGAAGCCCTCGAACCACCACGGATTGGTTTTGCGGGCGGCCTTGGTGAGCGCGGGTTCGGTCCAGAGGTGGTCGGCAATGGCCGGCGGCGGGCTCATCCCTCCCTGGTCGCGCTGGTCCGGACGGGGCAACGCGCCAAAAACCTCGCCGGCGGCGGCGAGCGGACGGGCGCGCCCATCCTCCCCCAACTCGCTGATCATTGTGAGGCCCCTGTGGGGCATGATGCTGGAATGGACAAGCAGGCGGCGGCCGTCCCGGTTCACGACGCGGTTGAACCGCGTGTAGCGATCCCACCCGAGGATTTCATTCTCCCGTGTGCCGCGCCACAGGGTGCCCGCCACGCGCCACAATCCCTTCTCCCAGTCCAAATCAACAAGATTGCTCATCAGGGCGGCCTGTTCGGGACGGTCGGGGAACACGTAATACCCCATGCCGCCGTAGCGGCCCTTGCCCAGTCGCTCGAAAAGGAATTTGCCCGTGGCGGCATCCCAGCAGCTTACGCGCCGCGGTGCGTGGTCGTTCTCGACCACCCAAAGGCGTCCCTTGGGATCCACAGCGAGCCCCAGCGGCAGAAGCATTCCCTCCGGGTCGTACGGGCCCGTCCATGCCCTCCCCCCCACTTTGCCAATGGTCCTGAGCAGGGCTCCTTCCGGGGAGAAGACCTTCACGCACATCTGGTCGGCCCAATCGCCGACAAAAATCGTGCCCTCGGAGTCGAGAGCCAACCCGACGGGTGCGTCGAGGCCGGATGTCACCACCGGAGAGGCGGTCCCGGTGGCCGGATCAATGCGCACGACCCGCTTGCCGCTCACCGCAAAAAGATGTTTTCCGTCGGATGCAAGGCCCGAGGGGGCCTCGATGGCGATCTCTCCGGCGGGCTTGCCCGTTGTCGCATCCACCTTCAGGATTTTGTTGCTGTAGCGCAGGGAAATGAACAGCGTGTCACCGACCGCCGCCATCCCCTGCGGGTTCAGGCCGATCCAGTCCGCATCGTGCGCCGCATTGGCGACCGTCCATTCATCCCACTTTTTGCCTTTGCCCTCCATGGGGGGATTCCACCGGCCCACCACATGACGGCTCTTCCCGTCGGGAAAAGGCACTTCGCGACCGGTGGCGGGATCCAGCCGGATCAGCTCGATATTGCGGAAGGATTCCTCCGGGGGTTCGGGCCTGTGGCGAGGGTTGGTGTCTCCTGCGTTGACGGCGTAAAGATAGTCTCCGCAGCGGGCGAGGGCGCCGCCATGCCAGCGGGCCAGAGCCCCCCAAACTTTGTTGCCCTCCTGATCGAGGGCCACCAGCGGGTACGGGCCCTCGGTTGAAATCGCCGACACATAAACCCGCTTGTCGTCCACCGCCCCCCCGAAGTGGTTGCAGTGGTTCGAGAGCCACCCGCCCCGCCCGTCGAGTGTCTCCCATGTAGGAAACGAGGGAGTCCCAAAAGCAAAATCGAAAAGCACGTCGAACCCTTTGTGAAACAGACCGCGAACATGGTATGTGCCGGCCGGCACAAGAGCCCCCTCGTCATCCCGCCCGTCCCAGAAATCGGTATTGGCGCCCTTGGCGCGCGGATAATCGGCAATGAGGTTGCGTATGCGGCGCCCGTCGGGCGTCTCGATCACAAGGGTTGCGAAACCGTCCGCGGGCAGGTCGTAGTCGATGCGCACCGGGCCCGAGGTTTCATACAGTTTGGCTCCGGTCCCCGTGGGGGAGGTCAACAACACCATCGAGTCGGATGGCGCGACCCCGCCCTTTTCCATCAAGCGCAAAGCTCCCCAAATGGAAACGGTTTTTCCAAAAAAGGCGGAGGTCCGGTGGGAGGTTTCCGCGTCAAAAACATCCACGATGCGGTGCTGGGGCATTCCCGTAAGGAGTCCCCCGCTTTCGTCGCCCCAGTTGGCCTGCAGGCCAAGCCGCAGGGAATCGCCCGCGGAGGGCGCTGCCTCTTCTCCAAAAATCAAGCGCCATGGAATGACCACTTCCTGGGTGTAGCCGCGGCCGTCGGCATTCCTTGTGAATTGCGTCCGGGCCCCGTGGGCAAGGGCGTCGTAAACGACCCCGTCCACAGCCCGTCCGGCGGGGTTCTCCCCGTCCTGCGCCATGCGATACGGCATGACCGGAATGGCAGGCGCCCCGTCCGAACCGAAAAAAACCTGCAACACCGGGCGCTCTTCGTCGGTGAAATACCATGTTTGGAAATGCACCGACCGATCCCCGGCCAGCATGCGGATTTCGATGCTGTCCGACCTCCACCCGGCTCCCACGTCGGTCTCCGGCAGCACGCTGTTGAGCATCGGGGTGGTGTCGGCAAACCGGAAGGAGAGATACAAATTCTCGCGGTCATACATCGCGGCAGCCCGCACGGAACGCGTTTCGGCCTCGGATGCCACATCGGTGCAAAGCAAGATTTCACCCGACAAATCCCACTCGGCCAGCGAGCCGTCGGCCCCGACGGGTCCCGGTGCCGGCACTGCGCGCAGCTCGTGGTTTGCGGTCGCCTGCCCGCGCAAACACGGGACGGCGGCAAGCACCGCCATGCAAAGAATGAGGTTCCGGAGGATGGGATGGAAGAGCGGGGTTTTCATGGATGGGATGTGTCCTGTATTGGGAGGGAAGCCGAAGTCGTTCTATTGGGGCGCTTTGAGGATGCCGACGAGGTCGCTGCCGGGATTCCCCGGCTGGTCGCCGACAACCCAGATCCGGCCGGCATCCAAGCCGAAGATGGCATGGACAACCGATGTGCCTTCCATGGCTGTTTGCCATGTTCTGCCACCGTCAAAACTTTCAAAGAGGGTTGGATGGAATTCGACAACGCCCTGAGGCAAATCTTTCTGGATCGAGACAAGCACATGCTGCGGGTTTTCCGGATTGATCCACAGGTCGGTCGGCAGGGAATCCGCAGCTGCGTCCGGCAGGGGGCGCGCCTCCCAGTTCATCCCTCCGTCCTCGGTGCGGAAGATCACACCGCCGTCCCGGGCGACCATGCCGGTATCCGGCGAGACAAAATCCATCGCGAGAGCCCATGGGCGTTTGGTTTCGGAAAATTCTGCGGGCAGATCGATGTTCTCCCATGGGGGGCCCCAAGCGCGTGTGACGGCAAGAATCATCTGTTGGGATTGCTTGATCCAGCCCATGACGCAAAGGGTTTGCCCGTCGCTTTTGGCAAGGGAGAGAATGTTGTGGCTGGCCATGCCGGGCAGGGCACCCACCCTTCTCCAATTCCTACCACCGTCGTCGCTCACAAAACTGAAACTCCAGTGGTCGCCGGCAAGGAGACAGAGGTTGGTTCCGGAGACCACCAGATCGCTCACCACCGCTTTTGGCGCGTCGGGGAATCGCGCGCTGGCGTCTTCCCACGTCAACCCCGCATCAGTCGAATGCCAAATGTGGACCCCATGATGCGCGTGCCTGCCCTCCGCCACCCAGAGATCTTCCGGACCGGAAATTCCCACTTTGTAGTATTGCCCCGGTCTTTTCGGACTCTCCCGCACCTGATTCCATGTATGCCCGCCGTCATCCGTTACACAAACCCCGCTGGAACCCGCCGCGACACCATGCAGACCGTCCTCCCAGAAGGCCA
>CAZGNH010000448.1:0-2554 GCA_964527025.1 uncultured Chthoniobacterales bacterium
CCCGAACGGAAGCGGGGGCGGCGCCCCCGCAAGACGCGCGCGCACTTCGGATGGCGGGCACGCCGCCCGCGCCGCGGCCACTTCGTGCCGGACATCGGACAGGATTTGTTCGAGGACGGTTTGCATCGGCGTTACATGCCCATGATCTCGTATCCGCCGTCCACGTAGAGGACCTGGCCGGTGATGGCGGCGGCGCCTTCGCTTGCGAGGAAGACGCCGGTGTGGCCGAGTTCATCGGGGTGGCAGCTGCGTTGGAGCGGGGCGTGTTCCTCGTAGTGTTTGATCATGGCGGAAAACCCCGAGATACCGCGGGCGGCCAGGGTCTGCACCGGCCCGGCGCTGATGCAATTGACGCGGATTTTGCGGGATCCGAGGTCGTGGGCGAGGTAACGGGCGGAGGCCTCGAGGGACGCCTTGGCAACTCCCATCACATTGTAATGGGGAACGACCTTGACCGACCCGTAATAGGTCATGGCAAGGATCGATCCGCCGTCGGTCATGAAGGGCGCGGCGGCGCGGGAGAGCGCCACCAGCGAGTAGGCGGAAATATCGTGGGCGATCCGGAAGGCTTCCCGGCTGGTTGAAAGAAAGCCTCCCTCGAGGGCCTCCTTGGGGGCGAAGGCCACCGAGTGGAGCATCAGGTCGAGCCCGGGGGTCTGCCCCCGCACATGCTCGAAAAAGGCCGCGATCTGTTCGTCACTTGAAACGTCGCAGGGGTAAAGGCACACCCCCTCGCCGAATTCCGCGACAAGATCCTCGACGTTCTCTTTGAGTCGTTCGCCCTGGTAGTTGAAAATGAGCCGGGCGCCGGCGCGATGCCATGCCCTCGCGATTGCCCATGCGATGCTTCGTTTGTTGGCCACGCCAAACACGACGCCTGTCTTGCCGGATAGAATGGATTCGGACATCCGCCCATCAAGCAGCGGGCCGGGGGAAAATGGCAAGCCCGGAATCCGGACGGACATCCCGTGGATGATGGAGACTCACCGGACACGCCCCGGACCTTGTAAACGACATGCTGTTGCCGGGGGAATATCCCTTCAACCCGTTGGCACCCAATTTCCGGGTTCAAGGGCTGGGAGTTCCGACGGGGAAGGGTTTCGGCGAGGCAAGGATTTCCTTTTCGGTGGGCAGTGGGGAGGGTGTGGTGCGGCCCCAGACGAGGTGCGAGGGGTTCCGGGCCAGCCGGAGGGCGAGGATTTTCAGAAACGTGGTGGCGACCTTGGCGTTTTGCGAAGTGATGCGCAGATCGCCCAGCAGTTGATCGACGGCCCTGCCCTTGGTGGCAAGCATGGAGTCGGCCCTCGAGGCAAGCTCATCGATGGACCCGGCCGCGGTTTCCAGCCGGCCTATCGTGCGGGCGAGAGGCTCACGGGTCTCAACCAAAAGCCCCTCCGCTTCACCCGCCATCGCCTCAACCCCGGCGACAACCGGACGCACCTCGGCAAGAACCTCCCGCGCCTCGTGCAGAAGGGCGCGCATCTCGGCAAAGAGCGTGGCCGACCCCCCTCCCCCCATCAACCCGTTGATGCCTTCCATGGTGGCATCCGCATTGCGGACAAGCTGGTCGAAGGAAACGGGGGTGATGCTTGGCAACACGGTTCCGGATGGAAGAGCGGGCGCTCCGGGATCCCCGTCAAAAATCTGCACAAACTTGTCGGCCAGAATGGTGTCGGAGGAAAGGCAGGCGATGGCTCCCTCCCGGAGGGGCGGGAGAGACGGGGAAACCGCCAGCCCGAGGCGCACTTTGTTGGCGGGGTTGCCCGAGGCAATGCGCTCTTCGGGCGTGAGGACGCGGATTTCGGCGACGACACCCGCGGGCGCGCCGGCAAATTTCACGCGCGAGTGGGTGGCAATACCCGTGACATCCTCGAAGTCCGCGTGGATGATGTTGGCGGGGTTTCCAAGGAAAGCGCCGCTGAGGGCGACAGCCAGCACCGAGAAAAGAACCAGACTGCAAAACACCACCGCGATGGCGATCACCCAGTCGCTCGGATTGCGCACTTTCATGGAGAGCCGAGCATGCAGAGGCCGTGCCCCATTGGCAAGACTGCATCCGGCCCGCGCAACAAGAAGGGCAATTCTTGGGGGTTGCGGCGCGCGGCGGAACTCCGGTATACAGGAGCGCTGTGTTTCAGGTGATTTTCAATACGTTGAGTGCGGCCGAAATGGCGGCCCTGCCCAAGGATCTCCAACTCGAGATTCTCTCCGACTTCCAGGTTCTGCCCGAAGATCCCGGCAACCTCGATGACCGGCGGTTCGGCAAGGTGCACCGCGAGGGACGCACCCTCCACCGGTGCCGCGCCAACGATTACCGCATCTATTTCGAATCCCACCCCCAGGGGATTCTCGTCCACCGGGTCCTGCACAAAAACACCATCCGCGACTTCCTCTTCCGCTCGAATCTGCCCATGTCGGAAGACGAACAGCTCGGCCGGTCCGGCGGCTTCTGGAAACTCATCGAGGAGGGGGAGGGCAAGGCGTGACGCTTTTCGCCGGCGAGGCGGACCGTCTCGGGCAATTTCCGGTGGCAGCCTCGGGGGTGTTTGTCGCC
>CAZGNH010000449.1:0-6358 GCA_964527025.1 uncultured Chthoniobacterales bacterium
GACCAGGCTTCGCGGCGCCCCGACATGGTCGCGCGCCTGCGGACACGCCTTCTTGATTACATCGAATCCGTCGATGCCCAGATTCCCCGGCCCAACCCGAATAACAAATTGCAGAGCCAGGTCCTTCAAACGAGCCGCTGATGCCCAAAACAGATCATACCCCCGGATTATTCCGGGCCAGCTTAAAGAAGAGGCGTTCAACAAATTGAATGAGTATTCCGATGGCTCGATTGAGACAAAATTTGTTAAGGACATGAGCTTGTATCGCGCAACGGGATCGGATCATTTTCGGTGATGCCCTTTCCCTCTTTGATTATGGATAGTGGGCGGAAGCTTCTTATTTTTTGTCTTGCTGCGGGGATGGCCGGGATGGTGCAGGCGGGCAGCGGTTCGCCGGCGAACATCCTGTTGATCACGACCGACGACCAGGGGTTGCAGGCGGGGTGTTACGGGGATTCGTTGGCGGTGACGCCGCATCTGGATGCCTTGACGGCGTCCGGGGTTTTGTTCGAGCGGGGATATACGACGCAGGCTTCCTGCAGTCCGGCGAGGGCTTCCATGCTCACCGGGCTTTACCCGCACCAGAACGGGCAGATCGGGCTGGCCGGGCATCATCCGGAATACCGGGTAAAGGCGGGGACGCCCAACCTGCCGGTTCTCCTCGCGAAGGCCGGCTATGCCACTGCCATCCTCGGAAAGCTGCATATCTCTCCGGGGGAGGCCTTTCCCTTCGACTTCAGCTGGGCCAACCATGGGGAACCCGCGTTGACCCGCGATGTGAGAATGGTGGCGGCCAAGGCCGCGGAGTTCCTGGACGGGCCGGCGGCGGAAAAGCCGTTTTTTCTTTACGTGAACTACTTTGATCCCCACCGGCCTTTCGACGCCGGTGCGAATCAGACCGAAGGTTTGCCGGAACAGCCCTACACGGAAGCCGATGTCAAACCGCTGGCTTATCTCGGGATGGACGGCAAGCCGGCGCGCACAGAGGCGGCGGCGTATTACAATGCCATCCGTCGCATGGACACGGGTTTGGGCATGCTGTTTGATGTCTTGAAAGAGCGGGAACGTTGGGACAATACGCTGGTGGTTTTTATCGGGGACCATGGCCCGCCGTTCACCCGGGCGAAGACGACGGTTTATGAAGCAGGCGAGCAGATTCCTTTTATCGTGCGCTGGCCGGGAGTTTCGGTGGACGGCACACGCTCGGAGGCCCTTGTTTCCGTGGTGGACATCATGCCCACCGTGCTGGATGCCGCTGGAGTGGCGCCGCCCCCCATGGCTGGAAAGAACCTTCGCCCGCTTTTGGCAGGGGATGTGCCGCACGCTGGGCGGCGTCATTTGTACACCTAATACACCGCACAGGAGCCAAAACATTTTTTCCCGCGCCGGGCGGTTCGCACCGCCGAGTATAAACTCATCCATAACCTGCTTCCGGGAATGCGCAATCCGGTCCCCTACATGGGTGCAACGAATCGCGGCCCGGGCAACCGGATTGATCCTCGCTTCGTTTCCGCCTACGAAACGATGGAACAACCACCCGAGTTTGAGTTTTATGTGCTGCGCGATGACCCCTTCGAGTTGGTCAACCGGATCGGGGACGCGGGTCACGGCAAAACGATTGCGGAGCTGAAAGAAAAGCTTCTGGCCTGGAGGCAGGCGAGCCCGGACCCGCTCCTCGATCCCGATGAATTCGCGCGTCTGTTGAAAGCCCATGAAGAAAAGAAGTAATGCTCTCCCTTGGGCCGCGCTGATGTCGCTGCTTTTGTGTGCTGGCCTCACGGGGGCTTCCGCGGTGGAAGAGCCTGCCGGGAAGCCGAACTTTCTGGTGATTCTGCTCGATGATGGTGGCTGGCGGGATGCCGGGTTTGCCGGAAACACTTTTATCGAAACACCCCATCTGGACTGCTTGGCCGGCGAGGGCGTGATTTTCAGCAATGCCTATGCCACCCACGCCTTCTGCGCTCCCAGCCGCCAAAGTATGGTGACCGGCCAGTGGCCCGCCCGCACCGCCTGGATGCAGCGGGACGAATTAAAAAATCGCAACCCGCAGTTTAACGCCCCCCCTTTCTCGCGTGCCGGTTCCGCTGCCTGGAGCAAGCGCATTCCCGAATTCACCAGCCTTGCGCAGGCGCTCAAGCAGGCGGGATATGCCACGGCCCACATTGGAAAATCCCACGTCCACTTCAAACTCTCGATGAGGGATATGGGATTTGACTACGCCTTCGGCGACGACAACATGGTCGGTGCGGTGAAAGACTTCTTTGCCCCTTACGAAGGGCTGCCCGGCAAGGTCGAGGCACCCGCAGGCGAGTATCTGACCGACCGACTGACCGCGGAAGCGATCCAATTTATCGGGGAGCACCGGGACCAGCCATGGTTTCTCCAGCTCTGGCATTATGCACCCCACACGCCCATCCAGGCACCAGAAGCCGTGGTGGAGAAATACCGCAAAAAGCGTGAGGCGCTCGGTGATCCGAACCTGAATCCGACCTACGCCGCCATGATGGATGTGGTGGACCAGGGTGTCGGTCGTATCCTGGAAAAGCTCGGTGAATGGGGTATCGCCGACAACACAGTCATCCTTTTCGCCTCCGACAATGGCGGGGTCGCCTCGCTCGGCTCGGTGCCGGTCACCAGCATGGCACCGCTCCGCGGCCACAAACAACTCACTTACGAGGGCGGCTTGCGCGTGCCCATGTTCATCCACCGTCCGGGCATGGCAGCCGCAGGCAAAACCTTCGATCATCCCGTCACCATCATGGACTTCTTCCCGACCATGCTTGATCTGGCCGGGGTTGCCCCGCCCTCCGGACAGGCTGTGGATGGTGCCAGCCTCCGGCCCGCACTGGAAACTGCCAGCCAGCCCGAACTCAAGGATCGTCCCCTCTTCTGGTATAACGTCACCGCCGGCTTTTCCGACAGCGAGGAGATGTTCCAGCCCGTCGCCGCCGTGCGCCGGGGAAACTGGCGGCTGGTCAAAAACTTTTTTGCCCCGATCGAGCTCTACGACTTGGAAAGCGATGTGAGCGAGTCGGTCAATTTCGCGTCCCGGCATCCCGAAGTCGTCGCAGAACTCGAATCCTTGCTCGATGCCTGGCTGGCCGACACCGGCATTGCCCTGCCCACCCCCAATCCCAACTTTGATCCTGATTATGTGATCGCGCGGCAGATTCCACAGGCGGAGGTGCCGGCAGCCCTTGAGGAAGTTCGCCGCTGGGATTTTACAAGCGGGATGAAGAGCTGGCGGGCGACGCGCATGATCAAGACCGAATCCATGGACGGCTCCCTGCGCATGATCAACGATGGTCTCTACCCCGAGATGGTCACCAATGATGTCCAGGGATTGCCGGCGGGTGTCTATTACCTTGAATTAAACCTGAAGGTGCCCACCAGCGGTCGCATCCGTGCGGCTTGGAACGCCGGGGAGGACCGGGGAAACATCGAGTTTTTCCCGCAGCGCAACGGACACTGGCACACGCTGACCGGTTCTTTTGAAGCGAAGGCTGCCCTCGACCAGCTCCGCCTCGCCGCCCCGACCCACCTCCACGTCACCGGACACTTCGACCCAGCCACCCAACCGGATTATATCGAAGTAAAATCGATCCGGCTTTTGAAAAAACCAACCTCAAACTGAAACCCCGAACAAGGAAAATAACCATGAACCACCCACACACCACAAGTCAATACACCGGAATCCTCGCTCTCGCAGCCATCGGATGCCTGTGCACAATGCCGCTTCAGTCTGCCGACGTGGAAGACGACTTCGAGCGCCCAGACACCCTCTGGTCCGGATCCGCCGCCGAAGGGGTGGGGCCGGAATATAAATTGATCCAAGCCTCGGGAGAGCGACCGGCTCTGGTTGCATTATTGGACGGGCGTGTGGCGTTCGACCAGGAGACCGTGGGGGGCGCTGAGGTTGCGGGGGATGTCGCCCTGGTACGATCCGACGTGGAACTGGAAGTCCCGTTCGTCATCGAGGGGACCGTTCAAACCGCCGGCATCGAGGCAGTCTCGATTCTGTATGGGCTCGCCTTCCATGTGCAGGAAGATGGCAGCGGGTATGCCTTGCGCATCAACACCGGCAACCACGGCACCCCTCTGCAGTTGATCAGGTTCCAACCGGATGAGAAAGGCCGCGAAGTGGACAAGCTGCCGAACTCCTCCCTGATCTCGCTCTCTTCGGATTACCGGCTTCGTGTAGCATGCGAGGATCCCTGCTTCATCAAGGTTTCCCTCACCGGACCCGGAATTGATGGTGCCCTCGAAGCGGAATTCGACCTGAGGCGCCGGCCTCCGGTTCTTGATGGCGGCAAAGCGGGGTTCTACACGAACACGCCGAAAAAAAATGTCACCTTTGACGACCTCGTGATCCGCACCGGCGGAAGCGCCGCCCCGTAACACCCGGGATGGGTCAAGTGGATCGTGCTCACACTTTACCGTTCAAGCGACCATTCGATAACGATCTGCCATGGGTATCCACGTTTACCATAGCGATGCTGAACTTCTGCCGCTTTTCTCCGGCATCGCCTCCGGCGCGGGCAAAGCACTCTTTGCCAACGGGCACGAACACCAAAAAGTTTATACGCATAAATGCCCAAACCCCATAACTACAAACACCGCCAACAACTCACCAGCACAGGCCGGTCATCCCGGCGCTTTTCTGGTATTACGCCTGCGTGCCCGATTTGGTGGGCGAGCCGATGGATCAGTGGGGCAATCCGGAGAGCAAAGTCCACGCTTGGATGCGCGAGTATGTGCGTGAAGTGGTGACGCGCTACCGGGACTCCCCGGCGATCTGGGCGTGGGAGATGGGCAATGAATTCGGTCTGCAAGCCTCCTTGCCCAATGCGGCCGCCCACCGCGCGCCCATCTGGCCAAACCTGGAGACCGCGGACAGCCGCAGCGAGAGGGACGACCTGACCTTCGATATGCTGCGCGTGGCCTACACGGAATTCGGCAAGGCGGTGAGGGAGCATGACAAGAAGCGCCTGATTTTCACCGGAGACAGCATCCCTCGCCCCGCCGCGTGGCACATGGAGAAGGAGGGGACTTGGACCGCGGACAACGAACAGCAGTTTTTCGAGATGCTGGGCAGCCTCAATCCTGACCCGATCGATGCTATCAGCATCCATGCCTACGGCGGGGATACCGACCGCATTGCGTGGAGTTTGCGGGCGGCTGAGAGCCTGAAGAAGCCGCTCTTCATCGGCGAGTTCGGCGTGCCGGGAACGGGTCCCGAGGTGGAGTAGGAATTCCGCCGCATGCTGCGGATCATCGAAGAGTCGCCCATCCCGCTGGCCGCGGTGTGGGTATTCGACCTGCCTGACAATGATCCGACCGCCCAATACAACATCACCAACGACAACGCGCGGTCCTACCAACTCCGCCAAGTCGCCGAAGCCAACGCCCGTGTGCAGAAGGGCGGCTCTCCGAAAGGGCAACACCAATAATTCGGCCGGCAACCGCCTCACAGACTTCCTTCCATCCCCTCCGCCATCAGGGATTCAGCGCGGTGTGGGTGGAGTTTTTTTATTATTGTTTATGCTTTATTGAAACAGGATTCTGCGCTAAGGGCATTTGATGCTGCGTTTGCATTGCTTGTTTTGGTGCGGGTTGATATTCGCCTTGGTTGGTTCTCCTGGATTTGGATCGGAGATGCCGGCGCGGGTTGTTCTGGAATCGGCCGCTCCGGGGACCGAAGTGACGGTTCTGGAGCAACAGAAGATCACCAACCCGAATGCCTCCATGCGTTTCTCGGCGGTGGTCGATCTGAAGTTTGCGAGACCCGGCCCGTTGCGGCGGACGCCGCAGCGCGATATCAACTTCGATGCCGATCTGGCCTGCATCGTGATCCGCCAGCGGGATGCGGAGGGCAATGATTTGGGAATGACGGCCTCGCTGGGTGTTGCCAGACAGGGACAGCACCGGCTCAGTGTTGAAGCGGCTCCGCTGCCTGGTGCGGTCGAAGCCGTGCTGGAGTGCCGGCTGGTCGGGCTGAGCGGAAAAGCGGTTTTTTCGGAATTTGAATGGCAAGCGGAGGCGGCGCGCTTGTTTGATCCGGCAATGGTCCGGCGGGTGGTGGAACCGGGCCGCGCCCCCGGCTTCGAGGTGGATGGGCGGTTGGTGCCGCCATTGATGGTGCACGGGCAGAACCTCGAGACCAGCACCGACGCCTCCGCATCGCTGGATGACCTCCGGCTGCCCTATCAATACGGCCTCCGGCTCTTTTCTTTCAATGCCTGGTTCCCCGGAGTGACGGCCCAGGACACATCTGCCAATCTTGAAATGTTGGCCGCTGCCTACCCGGAGGCGTGGTTCATGATCCGGGTTTGGCTCGGGCCGCGCGAAATATTTTTCC
>CAZGNH010000450.1:0-2372 GCA_964527025.1 uncultured Chthoniobacterales bacterium
CCTCCAAACCCTCCTGCGCGAAATCAAACTCTACGACCCTTCCCTCGCCAAACGCCCCCGCGCCATCGTCGCCAACAAAATGGACCTCCCCGAAAGCCCCCACCACCTCGCACGCCTCCAAAAAAAAATCCGCTCCACCCCCATCTTCCCCGTCTCGGCAAAAACCCAAAACGGTCTCGACCCTCTCCGCCTGCTCCTCTCCCACCCGGCAACCCCGAAAAAATAAATCCAAAATTATTCAGTCATTCGGCTTGAATGGGATAAATCAAATCCGTTAAAAGTAGAAAAATTAATCCAAACTTTCATTGAAAACAAAAAAACCGACCAAGAAGGCCGAGCGCGCGATGAGCATGCAGGCGAGATTGTTGATGCACGTGAGATCGCGGGCGGGACGGATTTCGCGGGTGGAGCTTGCGTCGCTGCTTGGGGTGGCGCCATCGACTTCGGGGATTTACGTCGGGCAGTTGATCAAGGCCGGGTATTTGATGGAGTTGGAGAAGAGCAAGTCTCTTTCCGGGCGTCCGCCGACGATGCTGGCACTCAATCCGGGGGGGGGACAGTTCATTGGCATTGATTTTGAGGCCCACAGGATTTTGGCGTTGTCGATTGATTTTGCGCAGCAGACCATCAAGAAGTCCGAGTCGGAGATTTTGCCGGGGGATGGGGACCGGCAGGTGATTCAGAAGGTGATCGGGATGATCCGTGCGGTGAGGCATCCGGATCTTGTGTTGCACGGGATCGGGGTTGGGGTGCCGGGGCCGGTGGATCCGGTTGACGGGACGGCCTTTCACTATGAGTACATTCCCGGTTGGAGGAATGTGCCGGTCAAGAGGCTGCTTGCCGCGCAGTTTGGTGTGCCGGTGCATGTTGAGAACACCGTGCGCGCCATGGCCTATGCCGAATTGTGCTTCGGGCACGGGCATCATTGGAGTGATTTCGTCTGCATTACTGCGCGGACGGGTATTGGGATCGGGATGGCCTTTGACGGGCAGATCCACAGCGGGCATGCGAATTTGTCCGGGGAGATCGGGTGGTGGCCGGTGCCCGGGCCGGTTGAGACGGCCGGCAGGCAAAGGCTGCGGCCTGCCGTCGCCTTTCCTCCGAACCTGCAGGTCAAGGATGTTGCGACGGTGGCTGCGCTTGTCGGGAGGATTTCCACTGCGCTTGCGGCCGGGGCGGAGTCGTCCCTCGCCCCGCATCGCGATTCCCTCGACCTGAACCATGTGATCGAGGCCGTGAAGCATGGGGATCCTCTGTGCATGAAGTTTGTCGAGGAGACCGGCACGGTTCTCGGGCGTGTCGCCGCCCAGATCGCTCTCTTGGTCGATCCGCAGGCCATCATCCTCACGGGCCCTCTCACAAGATTCGGCGAAGCCATCCTCTGCCCCGCCAACGAAGCCCTCAACAGACTCTCCTACATCCCCTTCGGACGCGCCCGCACCCTCGAGATTTCATCCATGGACGACTTCGGCGGGGCGTTGGGTGCCGCCGCCATTGCGCTGGACGTGTGGCGTCCGGACCTGCTGCCCAAGGGCGTGTGAGGAGCATTTGATATTCTTCAGGAGCTCCTTTTGAGGAGTTTTGGGAGAAGTCTTGAGGCTTTGGATCCGAAGCGGAGTTTTGCGGCGTGGCGTGGATCGAGGAATTTTGCGGCGGCCATATGGCGCAGCATGGCGCGGAGGGGCCGGTAGTAGCCGTTTACGTCGAGGACTCCGCAGGGTTTGGCGTGGAGGGAGAGTTGGTTCCAGACGAAGATTTCGATCAATTCCTCGAGGGTGCCGATTCCGCCGGGCAGGGCGAGGAAGGCGTCGGCGAGCGCGGCCATCGTGGCCTTGCGTTCGTGCATGGTGGAGACGGTGTGGAGGCGGGTGAGGCCGGTGTGGGCGAACTCCCGTTCGGCGAGGTGGCCGGGGATGACGCCGATGACCGTTCCGCCGCATGCGAGGGCGGCGTCGGCCATGCGGCCCATGAGTCCGTTGTTTCCGCCTCCATAGACGAGGGTGTGGCCGCGGGATGCGAGCCATGAGCCGGCCTCTTCGGCCGCCGCGGTGAAGGCCGGGTCGCGTCCGGGGGAAGATCCGCAATAGACGCAAAGGGCGGCCATGTCAGTCGGTGCCGGACGTTGCGGCGGGTGAGGCCACCGATTGCAGGAGAGTGGCGGCCGTTTCCAGATCCCGGCGGGTGTGGCATGCGGTGAGGGTCAAGCGCAGGCGGGCGCGTCCTTTCGGGACGGCGGGGAATCGGACCGCCGGGATGAAGGCGCCGCCTTCGAGGCAGCGGGCGGAGGCTTCGAGGGCCGGAGATTCCGGGCCGATGGGTATTGGCACGATGGCGGAGGGGGGGGTGGATTTCAGGATGCCGGGGCAGAGGAC
>CAZGNH010000451.1:0-2666 GCA_964527025.1 uncultured Chthoniobacterales bacterium
TCGTTGGGGGGTGGAACTGTTCCAGGTCCACGGGGTTGAGGAGGACGGTTGACGGTCTGGAGTACGGTCCGAGGAAGAGATCGGCGCTGCGGCGGCAAAACTCCGACTGGTGGATGACAAAGGCCGCCATGGAACGCAGTTCGCGCATGGGGGCGTTGACGGTGTGCGATTGCCGGCCGCACCATGCGGGGTAGCCGACGCCATTTTGGTTCCAGAGGAGGGGGATGCCGAGGTTTTTGCAGTGGCGGGCGAGGTCGGTGGCGAAGGGCGGCTGGGCGCTGCTGACGAGGTAGAGAACCGAGAAGAGGCGTTCGTTGCTGGGGAAGGCATCGCGCAGGGCCAGGAGTTTGACAGCTCCGCCGTGGACGAGGCGCTTTGCGCGCAGCACGCCGCCGAATGATAGGACCGTGCCGGCGGCCTTGCGGATCCGGCGGCGCCCGGCCCGGGCGCAGGCCCGTGCGGGGATTGCCGCCAGCCAGCGTGCCGGGCGCGCGGCCGCGGGCATCCATCCCCGGCCATTCCTGTGTTGCATGCCGGCATCCATCACATCAGGAGGGTTTGTGTGTGGTGGGTTCCCATGCCTCGAGTGCAATGGCTGCCGCCCCCATTGCACCCGCGAAAAACCCCAATTCCGAAAAGACCAGGCGCGGGCAGTAATCGGCGGGCAGGCTCATGCCGTCGCGCATGCGGGTTTCCAGTGCCTGGCGGAACGGCTCGCCCAAAGTCACATAAACGCTCTGCAAGATGATGTCCGAAGGATTCAGCGAGGCGGCCAGCATGGCCAGCACGCGCCCGAGCACGTCTTCCACCGCGGCAAGCGCCCCGAGAGCCTTCGGATTTTCCTCCCGCAGAAGCCCCTCGAAACGGGCCCACCGCGAGGGCCCGATGCCTGCTCCAGCCTCCCGGCAGAGCGCAGTCACCGAGGCGGCTTCGTCCACCGTCAACACCTTCCCCACACCACCGGGAAGCCTCCAACGCCCGATCTCCCCCGCCGCATTCATGGCTCCCGTGACCAGTTGCCCGTGCTCGACAATACCCGCCCCCACCCCCCCGCGGATCACCAGACTCACAAAATCGGTAAGCTGGCGCCCTCTGCCGAAAAATTGCTCCGCGCGGGCACCCGTCCGCCCCGTGTTGTCGAGGTGCACCGGCAATCCGAAGCGGCTCCCGATGTGCTCGCGCAGGGGAATCCGCCGCCACCCTTGGATCAGCGGATATTCCACTGCCACTCCGGCCTCCGCATCCACAAGGCCCGGCACACCAATCCCAATGCCCAGGGGTTTGGCCCGGCACTCCCCCACAGCCGCCTCAATCAACGAAACCAGCTCCTGCTGCATCCCCGACGCAGTCACCGGCCCCGTCAAACGTCTGCGCTCCCGGTACCGCGGCTGACACGCAAAATCCACCACTTGGGCCATGAGGGTCGAGGCTTCGAAATCCACCCCGATGAAATCTCCAGCCTCCGGATTGAGGTGCAGCCTCTGTGTCGGACGACCCACCAGCCCCGAAGACACCCGCTCCTCAATCAACACACCCCCATCCACCAGCTGTGTCACATAGTCGCCAGCCGTCGATGCCGCAATGCCCACCACCCCGGAAACATCCCGCCGGCTTGTGATCCATCCCTGGCGGATGCGGCGCACCAATTCCGCCTGCAGCGCCGACCCCGATGTCTTTGCTTGGGAGAGTCTGTTCAAGGTTGTTTCATATCGCAGGGGTTTGCTCCACGCGACAGCACCGCCCATACACACGATTCAGGATTTTTTTATTCCAATAAAATCGGCTGAATCTCACCCAGAACCGGGACCGACTCAACTCATTTTTTTCCACAAAATGTTTTTTTTTAGGAGATTCCCATTGACTTCCCACAAACCCCTTCAATAATGGCCCTGAATAAACCGAAAACAAAATAATGAAACTGTTTTTAGATACAGCGATGGTCGAAGAGATTGCCGAGGTCCATGGACTCGGGCTTCTTGACGGAGTCACCACGAACCCAACCCACGTTTCGAAGACGGGCCGGGAGTCCGGCGAGCTCTATGCGGAGATTTGCCGGATGGTGGCACCGTTGCCGGTGAGTTTGGAGACGATCACCATGGAGGCGGACACAATTATCGAGGAGGGCAAAAAGCTGGCGAAGACGGCGGAGAATGCGGTGATCAAGGTGCCGTTGACGCCGCAGGGGTTGCTGGCGGTCAAGGGGTTGAAAGCGGCGGGGATCCGCACGAATGTGACGCTGTGTTTTTCGGCGGTGCAGGCGATGATGGCTGCGAAGGCGGGGGCCGATTATATCAGTCCTTTTGTGGGGCGTCTGGATCCGATCGGGCAGGATGGCATGGAGGTGATCCGGCAGATCCGCGCGATTTTCGACAACTACGGATTCGAGACGGAGATTTTGACGGCGGCGGTGCGTCATCCGAAGCATATTTTGGAGGCGGCGCTGGCGGGCAGTGATGTGGCGACGATGAACCACGAGGTGTTCATGGCCCTTTACAAGCATCCGTTGACCGATCAAGGGGTGGAGATGTTTTTGGCCGACTGGGCGAAGGTGCCGCAGAAGAAAGCCTGAGGGAGCCATGAGACTGATCAATCCGGCCCGTCTGGTGCGGACGGCATACGAAGAGGAATACGCGATACCGGCGTTCAACACAAACGGGGGCAGCTAC
>CAZGNH010000452.1:0-9515 GCA_964527025.1 uncultured Chthoniobacterales bacterium
TGATGGTGATGTCGATGGAGTCCGTGCCGGCGGGGATGCAATCCCCCGAGAGGACGAAATCCGGCGGGGAGACGGAGAGGAGGATATCGCCCTCGAAGCCTTCTTTGCGAAGGGCATGGACGGTGAGGCGGACCGACTCGCCCGGAGCGCCGCTGATGCCCGAGGGGGAGATGCGCAGGGAGAAGTCGGGGCGGGGTTCGCGGATGCGCAGGCGGTAGGAAAAGTCTGCTCCGCCCTGGTTTTGTGCGTCGCCGACCGTCACGTAGACGAGGCCGTCTGCCGGGGGATCGAAGACGAGGCAGGGGTCTGCGTGGTGGGTGAGGAGGGTGGATTCGGGATCTTCGAGATCGTCGACACAGGCGAGATCGGATCCGGAGGGGTCGGACACGCGCAGGAAGGCATCGATGGGGGAGTTGAGGCGGCGGGCGAAGATTTCGAAGACGAGCGGGTGTCCTTTGCGGCATGGGACGGCGAAGAGGTCGATATCGCCCGGGGACTCGATGCGCCCGTTGATATTGACCGGCGGGCGGGCGAGCTGGGCGTGGGGGATGGTGTCGTCGGGTTCGACGGCAAAGATTTCGGGCAGCAGGTCGTGGGCGAGGGCGTTGTCGGTGGTGGCGAAGCCGTTGCCCAGTTCGGGCACGGGGAGGATTCCTTCGCCCTGTGGCAGGGAAACGGTGCGTGTGGGCTTTTCCAGATTCCACCCGTAGACCCCCACATCGAGATCCGTGCCCGCCCGGCCCCCGAGCGGAAAAACCCCCGTCACAAACGGAAGGCGGCCCGCCGTCACACGGTAAACGAAATCCTCCCGCCCTCGGAAAATCGAATCCCGCACTTCAAGCTCATAATCGCCGCTTGCGGGAACTTCCCAAAGCAGAACCGGATCCGGACGGAAACGGAAACACTGCGCTTCGGCCACAACCGCCCCGTTGGCATCGAAGACCGTCAGCACCGGCTGGAACCACCCGGGCACCGCATCGGCCAGATACGGCACCAGATCCCGCGCCCGCATCACAAAGACGAGACGCTCTCCCTTGACCGCCGCAAAGCGGTAGCGGTCCGCCTGACCGGGAAGGATTTGGCCGTTGAGAGTGGCGGGGAGGCGGATGGCGGTGGGGGATTCGGGTCGTGGTTCGGTGGCTTCGGGTTGGCGGGATTCCGGGAATTCGCCGGCGAGGAATGCGAGGGGGTTGGAGATTCCGTTTTTGCCGAAGAGGCGGAGTTGGCGCGGGCCGGGGGGTGCGGCATCGTCGATGGAGATTTCGAGGGTGACCGTTTCGACGAGTTGTTTGTTGTCCTGGCGTTTGGGGTCGTTGCGTTGTTGGCGGGTGATGAAGAAGAGGCGGATTTCCTCGTCGGTGGCGCCGGCTTCCTGGAGGACGGCCCCGATGGCTTGCTGGTTGTTGCCGAGGCGGGCGAGGGCGGCTTTGTCCTCCTTGGCAAGTTGTTTGCGGCGTTCCTGGAGGGTTTCGTTGAATTCCTGGAAGCGTTTGGCCGGCAGGGGGCGGCTGTAGCCGGTGAAGCGCGCATGGATGCCTTCGCCGGAGAGGTCCGCGCCCGTGACCCCCGCGAGGTTCTGACCCCCGACGGTCGCCGTGAACGTCGTGCCCTGCTGCCCTCCGGCCGGATAAACATACGCCACGTCGGGAACGCGTGCCGGCTTCTGCGCAAGCACCACCGCGTTCCCCGCAGCAGCAAGAAGCGCGACGCAAACAGCCACCGCGCGCCCGCCGCAGGCCAACCTTCGCGCGCGCATCACATGATCTCCCGGAGGCGCCCGCCGGACTTGATTTTTCCGCCCGGTTCGGGGGTCAGGCGCACGTTGGAATCCACGCCGCGCGGAAAGGTTCCATCCGGGTCGATGCCCAGCAGCTCGTACATGCTGCCGGTGAGATCCCACGGATACACCGGTCGGTCGGCGACTTCCTCGCCGCGGGCGTCGGAGGCTCCGACCACCTGGCCGCCGCGGAATCCGCCGCCTGCGACCAGAGTCGAAAAGACCTTGCCGAAGTGGTTGCGCCCGCCGTTCCACGGGGCTTCCCACTGGACACGCGGGGTGCGCCCGAACTCCCCTCCACACCACACGATCGTGCTGTCAAGCAACCCGTGGTCCGCCAGATCCTGCAGCAGCGTCGCCACCCCTTTGTCCATCTCGGGCAGCTTGCGGTTCATGGTTTGGAAGTGCGCCTTGTGCGTGTCCCACCCCTTGTAGTTGATGGTCACAAACTTCACCCCGCGCTCGACGAGGCGGCGCGCCGCAAGGCACGACTGCCCGAAGGTGTTTCTGCCATAGCGGTTGCGCAGGTCTTCACTCTCCTTGGCCAAATTGAAAACCTCGGCGCCCTCGCCCAAAATCATGTCGTAGGCCGCATCGCCGCACTTGCGGAATTCCGCGAGCTGCGGGTCATCCCCAAGGTGTGGTCCGAGCGTGTCCAGCCGCCCGAGCAGCTCCCTGCGCATCGTCTGGTGCCCGGGGGAAATCCCCTCGGCCACGACGCCCTCGACCGCAAACGGTGTCTTCGCCGGATCGCCTCCGGTCGCAAAGGGCTTGTAGCGCGGCCCCAGAAACCCGGCCTCCGAAAAGCGCCCCTGCGGCTCGGTGAGCACAATGTAAGGAGGGATGAGGCCGTCGTATCCCGCGTCGTAGCCCTTGAAGAGCGAGACGACCGCTCCCATCGAAGGATAGACGATCCGGTCGCCTTCGGCATGGCCGGTCTGCACCATGTAGGCGGCTGTCTCGTGCGCGTTGTTTTCGTGGGTCATTCCCCGGATGAGCGAGAATTTGTCGGCCTGTGTGGCGAGGTTGGGCAGGAGCTTGCCAAGCTGGATCCCGTCGACATTGGTCGGGATCGCCTCGTTGAGCGGACCGCAAAAATCCGCGCCCGCCCCGGGTTTCGGGTCGAACGTGTCGATGTGGCACGGCCCCCCCCACAACCAGATCTGGATGACCGCCGAGGCCTTCGCACGCGCGGCCGCGGCCGCGGCGGGTGCCGTCCCGTCCGCCGCGGCGGCGAACGCCCCGTGGCGGTTCAGGAGCATTGCAGCGGTTGTCACGAAGCTGTAGCGGAAGAGGGCCCTGCGCGAGAAGCTCAGGTCGAAGGGAGGAAGGTGGAGGGTTGGTTTCATGGATTTAATGGCGGAAAAGGAATTCCGGGGTGTTGATGAGAGCCCATGCGATTTCGAGCATTTTTTTGTTGGGCGGAGGGTTTCCGGGCGGGGAATAGGCGTCGATGATCCCGAGTTCCTCGGCAGTCGGGTGGCGCGAGAGGATGGTGAGGTAGAGGGCGGTGGCGGCCTCGTGGGGGGATTTGCAAGTTTCCAGAAGGGAGCTGAGTTTTTTGCTTTTGTTGATTTTGTCGAGGACGAGGCGTGAGTTCAGGAGGGTGAGGCGTTGTGAGGTGGTGACGCGGGTCGGTCGTTCGGCGAGGAGGCCCGTGTCTCGGGCGGGCCGTCCGAACTGTTCCAGGAAGGCACTTGTGATACTGCCGTCGGGGATGTTGACCGCGCGGATGGTTTCCGGCAGGAACGTGAACGGCTCGGGGATCATGCTCACGTAGTCCTCGGTTGCTCCGGTGATCTGGTTGATGGCATCGATGAGCACCTCGGCTTCGAGGCGGCGGATCGGGTAGGATGCGGCTTCGCCGGCTTGGGTTGTCTGTCCGTCGGCGGGGATCGGGGAGAGCTGGTAGGTGGCTGAGTTGAGGATGATGCGCAGGAGGTGGCGGCAATCGTAGCCGCAGGCGCGCAGTTGCCCGGCCAGCCACTCGAGGAGCCGGGGGTTCGAGGGCGGGTTGTCGGCGCGGAAATCGTCCGGTTCGTGCACGAGGCCCCTGCCAAAGATCCAGAACCAGAGGCGGTTGGCGGTGACCGCGGCGAAGGGGGAGCCCGGGGAGGTCACCAGCCAATGGGCGAAGGCCTCGCGCGGGTCGTCTCCGGGCCCGACCCTCACCCCGCTGCCATCGGGCAAACGCAGCGTGATTTCCCCCGGATTGCCGGATCGGTCGAAAAAGACAATCTCCTCCTTCCACTCGCGGGTCTTTTTGAATCCCACCCGCGAAAACACCGCCGCAAGGTCGTCCTGCTTTTCCTGCGGCCAGCCGGCAAACCGCCCGCCCAGAAAAATACGGGCCGTCGCGTCCGCCAGCGATGCGGGATCCCTGCCGCCCGCCGCGCGCAGAAAATTGACCGGTGGATTGCGGAAGTTGCTCCCATGGGCGGTCAGCAACTGTCGCGCAAATTCCGAACAGGGCATCTTCGCCCGCAACGATGCCCGGATCCACCCGTCATAGGCCTGCGCCGCATGTGGCCACAGGTTCACCGGAAATTCCGCCTTGACCCTTAAAATATCCCCCCACTTCATCCCCCAGTAATCGGCAAACTCCGGCCTCCCAAGCAGGTGGTTGATCAATGCCGCACGCTTGCCGGAACTTTTGTCCGCCAAAAATTTTTCCGCCTCCCCGCGTGTCGGGAGGGTTCCGATCACGTCCAGAAACACGCGCCGCAGAAAGACCTCGTCGGAGCAGGTGTCCGCCCGCCGGAGGCCGGCGGCGCGCAGCGGCGCCGCCGCAAGATTGTCGAGTGTCGAGGAGAGCGGACTGGTCAACCGTGCCGAAGACCCGGTCTCGAAGGGATGCACCGCCTCCCCCGTGCCCGCCCGGCACAGGGCACATCCCATCACCAACCATGGGATCACCCGCAGTATCATAAGTGGAATCTAATCCACGCCGGCGGGGATTTCACTTTGATTTTCAGCCGATTGCGAAATTAAAGATCGAAAAAGAGTGGAACTTTTTTTGAGCTCCGGTGTTTATGGATGCGACATGTCGAACGCCTGCCCCGCAACCGCCGTTCCCGGCGCCACCCGCCGGATTTCCCACGAAGACTGGATCGAATATCACCTGACTCTGCCCGGTGGATTCCACCCGCAACAATTGAAGGACGCGCTCGATGCGCTGCCTGCCGGGGCGCGGGTTTTGGGGGTGGATGTGTTTGGAGCGCGGGAGGAAATCGCGGAGGTGGAGGAGGGACTGCGTGATGCGGGGGTGGTGGCGCCGGTCACGCGTGTTCTGTCGCGGTGCGCGGGAAACGGGGGCATCCAGGTGACGGCTGTGGCGGGAGTCGGGCTGCATGAGGTCGGGATCGGCGGCCATGTGGCCGGGTATTGGTTCGAGGCGGGCGGGGCGCGCCCCTGCCGCCTCGGGGGATTGCTGCCACGGGATCTGTCGGCCCCGCGCGAGAATCAGGCCGGCGGGATGTTTGCTTTGATGGAGGAGGCTCTGGCCCGCGCGGGCATGACCTTCAGCCATGTCGTGCGCACATGGTTTTACAATGACCGGATCCTCGAGTGGTATGATGAGTTCAATGCGGTGCGCACGGAATATTTTGACGCGCACGACGTCCGGCGGATGCCGGCCAGCACGGGCATAGGTGCTCCGAACCCCGCGGGCGCGGCGCTTGTCGGAAAATGCGCGGCCGTTCTGCCGCTGGGCGGCGGGGTGACGATCCGTCCGGTGCGCTCGCCGCTGCAATGCGATGCCTTCGCCTACGGGAGCGCATTCAGCCGGGCCATCGCCGTGGACGACCCGCACGCGCGCACGCTCTCCATTTCCGGCACGGCCAGCATCGAGCCCGGCGGCAAAAGCGCCCACAGCGGCAACCCCATGGCCCAGATCGAACTGACCCTCGATGTCGTCGAAGCCATCCTCGGCGAAGCCTCCATGACCCTCGCCGACACAACCCGCGCCATCGCCTACTTCCGCGAAGCAGAGCACATTCCCCTCTGGGAGGAGTTCCGCCGCAGCCGCGGCATCCCACCGCTGCCCCTTGTCACCCTCGCGTGTTGCGTCTGCCGCGACGACCTCCTCTTCGAACTCGAACTGGATGCGGCGGCCGCCCCCGCCTGATTACTCCGCCCGCCAGGCGCGTTGCATGGATGCGGTGACGGCTTCGAGGAGCGTGTCGGGTTCGACGCCTTCGGCCTGCGCTTCGAAGTTGAGCAGGATTCTGTGGCGCAGCGCGGGCGGGCAGCAGGCAAGGAGATCTTCGTCGGCAACATGGAAACGGCCGTGCAGGAGCGCGCGCACTTTGGAAGCGAGGATGAGCGCCTGCCCGGCGCGGGGACTGGCCCCGTAGCGCACAAAGCGGCGGATTTCTTCGGGGGCTCCGGGCGTCCCGGGATGGGTTGCCATCACAAGCCCCGCTGCGTGGGCGCGCATGGTGTCCGGCACGGGCACCGACCGCGCAAACGCCGACATGGCCTCGAGCTGCGCGCCGTCGAAGACCGGACGGATCGCCGCCGCTTCGGCGCCTGTCGTGCGTTTGAGAATTTCCTCAAACGCATCCCGCGAGGGATACGGAACCCGCAGCTTGAAGAAAAACCGGTCCAATTGGGCCTCGGGCAAGGGATAAGTGCCCTCCATCTCGAGGGGGTTCTGGGTCGCAAGCACAAAAAACGGGCGCGCAAGGGGGCGCGTCTTTCCGGCGATGGTGACGGCGTGTTCCTGCATGGCTTCCAGAAGGGCCGACTGGGTTTTCGGGGTTGCCCGGTTGATTTCATCGCCGAGCAGGAGGTTGCAAAAGACCGGGCCCGGCGTGAACTCGAAGCGCGGGTGGGCCCCGGCCTCCTCGACAAGGATGTTGGTGCCGAGCAAATCGGCCGGCATCAGGTCGGGGGTGAACTGGATGCGCTGGAATTTCAGGTGCAGCGCGGAGGCAAGCGACCGCACCAGCACTGTCTTGCCAAGACCCGGCACCCCCTCGAGCAGGACATGCCCCCCGGCCACCACCGCCACCAACACACTCTCAATCACATCATCCTGACCAACCATCACGTTGCGGATCTCGTTCCGGAGTTTTTCGAAGTTTGCGCGGAATTCCGCGGCGTCGGCGGGGTTGTCCGGATTCATTGGATTTGCGAGCGGAGGGTTTGGAAGTATTTGCGGATGGTGGTGCGGTGGGCCGGGGGAAGGTTTTCGTCGGGGACGGCGTCGGAGGAAAGCATTCCGGGCATGGTGACGGAGTCGGTGGCGGGGGTCGAGGGTTTGGTGGCGGGGCCGGAGGCCGTTGGGAGCACAGTGACCGTGGATTCTCCTTCGCCGGCGGATGATCCGGTCACGGGAAGCAACACGGAAAGCGGGTCCCGCGCCGCGGATGCATCACCCGTGAGCGGCGACGCGTCCGCGCCGGCCCCGGTCCCCGGTGCGCCGGAATCTTTGCCGGAAAGCCGCGGCACCGGATCCACCCCGCCGCTTGCCGGCGATTGCCCGGAGGTCTCCCGCAGGGCCGCAAGTTGCATCCGGGCAAGCCCGAGATCCGCGCGCGCAAGCCGTGCTTCCGCCCCGGCGCCAAGGGCCGCATCAAGCGCATCGAGCGCGCCGGCACGGGATGCTCCCGCGCCGGCCAGCGCACGCAGAGCTTCGGCCGCCTTGGAAAACCCCGCCCTGTCAAGACGGGACGCGATGCGGGCGAGTCGCGCGGCCGTTTCCGCGGAGGGCGCATCGCCCAGAGCCTCCTCCACCGCCGCAAGGGCCCGAGACGCATCGCCCGCGGCAACCGCCTCGAGGATCGGATCGGATCCGGACGGATCCGCCAGCGCGCCGGGATCAGTCGCTGGCAATGCACTCTCTGCTTTGCGCAGGATGTCGTCCGCATGCCCGATCTTTACGAGAGCCTCATCCCGCGAAGTTTCCCGGAGTCCCGCGCGCAGGGGATCAAGCGCGCGCCGCACGGCTTCGGCCGCGGGCCCCGACCGCTCCTGCACGTAACGTTGCCAGTCTCCGGGCAAAATATCCGCCTCCGCGGGCGCAATCCACGGCGCATCCGCGGGATCGGTCACGGGCGGCCCGGGGGGCCGGGGAACCCACACGGCCACGGCCACCACGAGCAGGGCGAGCGCAAGGGCGGGGAATCCCGCGCGGTTGGCTTCTACGGGAACGACCGCCTGCCGGTGGCGTTTGAGAAAATCGGTGGTGATCGCGTCTGTCCACGCGGGGGGCACGGCCTGCGGGGAAATTTCGAGGGCGGCGAGGGCGCTGTCCGGCAGGGACAACTCCCTGTCGAGCAACCGGGCAAGGGATCGGGAATCTCTGTGGCGCACGAAGGCGGCAAACGGCGCGGCAATGCAGGCCCCGACAGCCACCGCGGCCGCCACACGGGCCGGACCCGCCCATGCGGAAGGTCCCGCAAAAGCCACCACAAGCGCTCCGGCGCACCACAGCACCGCCACGACCACCGCCGCACGCGCGATGCCGCGGGCGTCGCGCCCCGCTGCCCTCCGCGCCGCTCCCCGCAACGCCTCCCGCAGCGCCGGGATCATCCCCCCGCGCGCGAACGCCGGATCAAAACCAGATTGCGCACGTAGATGAACCACCCGGTCGCCTGCCCCAAGATGCCGACAATGTCCCGTCTCCATAGGAAATACACCAACAACATAGTCGCACCGGCCAGACTCATCCACCAAAACGCGACCGGAATGACCGAACGCCTGCTCCTCTCGCTTGTGACCCATTGCACCAGCATCCTCCCGGTGAAAAGGAGTTGCCCCCCCAAACCCAGCGCCACCCATGCGATGCCAGCGGGACTTGTGATGTTGAAAACCGTGTTGATCCAACCCCCCGAGGTCCGCTGCGCATAAAGCATCCGCGCAAACGCATCGGGCGAAACCATCCGGTCACTCCCCGGCCCCGCCCGCTTGATGATATACACGACCGAGCCGTCCCTCAACCGCGCCAGCTTCACGTTGTCCTTCGCCCCGCGCAGCTCAACCTTGAAACGCGTCACCGGTCCCTCGATCCGCGCGGGATCCACCGGCTCCCCGACCGTGTCCCACGCGCCGGCATCCTGCCCCGTGGCCGGCACCGCGGCACACGCCAGAAGCAGCACGCCAAGCACAAGGCACGGGAAAAAACGCGGCGCGGGCGGCGGCGGCGTGCCGGAGTGTGGTGACATGCCTCCATCTCGCCAAATTCCCGTGGAAAAAGCACATCATTTGTTGGGCGGCCTTGGGTGGCATGCGGAGAAAGCGGTTGCCGATGGGCGGCAGACTTGGGAAGGTGCGCGGGCCATGTGGACGGTTTTGGAGGTTTTGCGCGAAGCATCCGCCTATCTTGATAAAAGGGGGGTCGCGAGCGCGCGTTTGAACGCGGAGCTTCTTTTGGCCCATGTGCTTGGAGTCGGGCGCATGCGCCTGTATCTGGAGTTTGACCGTCCTCTTGGCGAGGCGGAGCGCGGGCCGTTCCGCGAGCTGGTGCGCGAGCGGGGCGGGCGGCGGCCGCTGCAGCATCTTGTGGGCACGGTGGAATTTTGCGGCAGGGAATTTTTGTGTGACGGGCGGGCGTTGATTCCGCGGCCCGAGACCGAGGAGTTTGTCGGGCACATCCTCGATCGCACGGGGGAGGAGGCCATGGATGCCCTTGATGCGGGCACCGGGTCGGGGGTCATCGCCATTTCCCTTGCCCTTGCCCGCACCGCCTGGCGGGTCGCCGCCACCGACACGTCTCCGGACGCCCTCGCCCTCG
>CAZGNH010000453.1:0-4965 GCA_964527025.1 uncultured Chthoniobacterales bacterium
ATACCGAAGACAGATTCCAAAATCGCGGGTGTGAGCGTCTCATCGGCGGAACCCATGGCCGCCACCTTTCCACCCCGCAGGAAGAGCAGTCTGTCCGCATATTGTGCGGCGAGATTGACGTCATGGAGGATGACCACCACCGCCCGTCCGGAGCGCGAGGCTTCTTTAGCCTGGGTGAGGGTGAGGTGTTGGTGAAGGGGGTCGAGGCTGGCCGTGGGTTCGTCGAGCAGGAGAGCCGTTTGGGAGGGGGGCTGTCCGGCGAGTTGGAGGAGCGCGCGTGCAAAGCCGACGCGCTGCAACTCCCCGCCCGACAGGGTCGTGACCGTCCGGTGGGCGAGGTGGGCGCAATCGGCGGCTTCCATGGCGTGAAGCGCTTCGGTGTGCATGCGCACGGCGTCACCATGCGGGGAGCGACCGAAGAGAACGACTTCCAGGGCGGTAAAGGCGAAGGGTGTGGCGGAGTGTTGCGGCAACACGGCACGCCTGCGGGCAAGGTCCCGGGGGTGCCAGCGGTCGAGGGATTTTCCCGCAAAAATCACATGGCCCGCCGCGGGTTTGTATTCGTTTGCGAGTAATTTCAGCAGGGTGGATTTGCCGGCACCGTTTGGCCCGAGAATTGCAAGGCAGCACCCGGCTTCCACGGTCAATGACACAGGGTGCAGGAGCACCTTGCTTCCAACCCGGAACGAGACCTCCCGGGCTTCGAGAAGAGGGGAGTTCATCCGTGCAAAAGCCCTCCCCGCTTGTGCAATAAAAGCATCAAAAAAAAGGGTGCGCCAAAAGCGGCGGTCAGGATTCCAATAGGCAGTTCTGCGGGTGCGGCCACCGTGCGGGCGGCCGTGTCGGCAATGAGGAGCACCAGTGCTCCCAGCAGCGCGGAAAGCGGGATCAAACGCGTGTGATCGGGACCGATCCAGAGCCGCACCAAATGCGGCACGACAAGGCCGACAAAACCGATGATCCCCGTGAAGGCCACCGCTCCCCCGATGCCGGCAGCCGTCGCCGCTATGGCCAAACGCTTTGTCCACTCCACAGAGAACCCGAGGTGGCCGGCTTCGGCCTCGCCCAGAGAAAGCGCGTTGAGGGCATGGGCAAAAAGCGGGGCAACGATCACGAGGCCGAGGCAAAAGGGAGCTGCCATGGCAAGGGACTCCCAGCTGGCACCCCCCAGGCTTCCCAAACTCCAAAATGCCACCGACCGCAATTGGGCGTCATCGGCCACGAAGGTTGCAAAGCCGATCACCGCACCCACCAAGGCATTGACCGCGATCCCCGCAAGCAGGAGCGTTGCCACGGCGGTGTAGCCACTGGTGAGCGCGAGGGCATGGATCAAAAATGCCACGCCCAGCGCACCCAGGAACGCTGCAAATGGCAAAAGCCGCAAATCAGAAAGCACGGGAAGCCCCGGGAAGAATGTGCCACCGAGGACAATGATCGCGACGGCACCCAGAGCCGCCCCGCTGGAAACACCAACGAGGCCGGGATCGGCGAGGGGATTTCGAAAGAGTCCCTGCATGAGGGCTCCCGCCACAGAGAGGGAAGCTCCGACACAGATTGCCAGCAAAATGCGCGGAACGCGCAGGTGCCAAACCACTGCCGCCGCCGGGTCCATGGGTCCAAGGCCAAGCGCTGAAAGCACTTGATCGGGCCGGAGCGATACCGCGCCGAGACCCATGGAAGCCAGTGCGGCGAGCACGAGAGCTCCCGAAGTCAGAACAAAGGCGCAGGCCACCCGGCGTCCTGTCCGTGCGGGCTGAGCAGCATTCACAAACACCGGACCAGATTTATCCCGCCCAGCAGGCTGACAGACGTACAAATGTGAGCCAATATTTTGATAGGAAAGCCATCGAAAATCCGCTCATCGAGTGCCAGACATTCTGCTTGTGCAAGTCCCGTGATCAGGGCGTGCCGGCAAGATCGGAAGGGGTGTTGCCAAGCAGGCTGCGAAGTTCCGCGACAGCCTCGTCGAGACGCGGGCCGAAGCCAAGGAGCAGGAGATCGTCCATTGAGACAACCCGCTTGGATTGTCCCGCAGGGGTCAGGGCGAGCCCGGGTTGCGCCAGCACTCCGTCAAGGCCTCCGCCTGTCTGCAGTCCACGGTCCGTGAGGAGAATCACGTCGGGTGCGGCGGCGACAGCCGCTTCCGCAGTGAGAGGACGGTAGCCGTTGAAGCCCTTCATGGCGTTCACTCCACCCGCAAGACGAATGATCTCATCGGCTCCGGTTTCCGTTCCGGCGACATTCATCACTCCACCCGCGCGGGCGTAAATGAACAGCACGCGCGGGGAGGGGGAGGCGGGTTCCGCGGACATTTCCCGGGTTTTGGAATCCACCTTTTTGGCAAGTGCTTCGGCCGTTTCTTCGCGTCCGATGAGGCGGCCCACCGCGCGGATGCGGTCGGTGGCTCCCTCCAGCGTGTGCCGGGCGGTAACTGTTTCGACACGAACTCCCAACTTTTCCAATTGATCGATCACCGCCGGAGGCCCGGCATCTTCGGTGGCAAGCACGAGGTCGGGATTGAGGGAGAGGATGCCCTCCGCGGAGAGCTGGCGCGCATAGCCGACCTGCGGGAGTTCGGTCACTTCATCGGGATACACGCTTGAGGTATCCACTCCGACAATTTGATCCTGGGCTCCGAGCGTGCAGATGATTTCAGTGACCGTACCTCCAATGGATGCAATACGTTGAGGGGGCGCGGCGTGAGCGGAGAGGCAGGCCAGTGCCACTCCCAAAGACAAATAAACCGCCTTCACGAGAGTCCGGCGAGAATTGCCCGCCATGCGGGATCTTCGGGCTGACCGGGCTTCCGCTTCCCGAAAAACAGCACGAGGTTTTCGCCGTCGGCGTCGAACAATTCCAGCGATGTCACGTCTCCATCATCGGTCGGCTTCCGCACCACATAGGCGGATGCCACCGCTGTGTCGCGAAGGTGCATGTTGAAGTCCTCGTCGAGGACATTCAGCCACTCCGTTCCAAACATTTTGATGTTTTTGACCGGTCCGGTGTGGATTTGAATGCAGCCGGGATTGCCAATGAAGACCATGATCGGTGTCTCCGAGGAAGCAGCCGTTTCCAGCATCTTCCGCGTCGCCGACGGGAAAACTTGACGCGCATAACCCGCCGGAGCAAGGCGCAGAGCCTGATGCCGCCCGACACGGAAATTTTTCAGGATGTTGAAAAACGCGTGGGTGTCTTTCAGCCCCAGCCATGCCTCGCGGAAACCATCCCCATCGATCTCCGCATCCGGAAGGTCGGCGGATTTCGATGCCGCCGGCTGCACGGATTGCGTCGTGGATTGGTCCTCCGCACGGAATTGTTCGAGGACCACACCAAAGACGGCGAGGTGGCTGTCGGGTTGCAGGTAAACCTTGTGGACCGCTGTTCCGGAATTGTCGAAAAATTGGAAGCTCTGGCGGGCGCCATCCTTGGTTTCATCAACTACCGCAAATGCCGAGTCCCATGCATGCATGAAAATCCGCAGGTCAATGTCCGGGCCGACGACCTGACCCATCACAGGACCAAAAAAATCGATTTGTCGGAATTCGCCGTAGCGTTCGTGCACGGCGTGTTCATTCCGTGTCAGGCACATCACCCGGCCAAGGCGCGGGAATTGTTTCAGGATTTCGCGCGGGTCGCCGGAGAGCCGGGTGACTCCTCCTCCCCCACACCGCGTGGCTAGAAGCTCCACTTCGCCGACCCCCAGCCGGGTGGCCGCGTCGCGGATGCGCAATTTTGGTTCGTTTTCCAGCAACTCGCGCCACTGGGTGTCCAGGTTTTTGTCTTCGGTTTTCATAGCATGTGTTCCGTTTTGGTTATGTAAGGAAAGTTCTAGCAGGCTGTCGGACTTGCAAAGGTGAGCCAGTTTTTTGTTAAGAAGGTCATGGAAGATGCGATCATTGAGTGCCCGACATCCTGCTAGCCGGGGTTTTGAGCGGTCATGATCCAGTTGGGGTCATCGGCCCGGGCGGCGGGGTCCGCCCAGCGGCGCATATCTTGAAGGGCCTCCCAATCGAGCACTTCGACATGTCCATCCAGCATGGCAGCCACTGCGCGACCATTGTGGCGGGGGGGGACATGCCCGTAGGCCGAGGGGTGGGCATCTTCGTTGTATGTCGCAGGCCAGATCCGGCGGGTCAGGCTTGGCGGGGTAATCTCAAAGTACCCCTCAGTGATCTGCCCGCCATGGTTGGACCGGGCCGATGCGAAGACTATCAATTTCGACGGACTATGGGCCTGGGCCGCTCGGGTGACACAGAACTTTCCAAAGTAGGCACCAAGTCCCTCCGGGTGAAAGTGCTCGTAATTGCCGCCGACAAAGTAAGTGTTCATCCCAAAGGATGGTGCCACAGAAAGTCCGTAGGCATTGGAAGGGTCCATTTTCTGCAGGCGCTTCCGGCCTTCATTCACATAGAGCGTCCGAAAGTCATAATCGAAGTAGGGCGCCAGACGCCATGGATATCGGCCCGAAGCGGGAAAATGGAGTGGATTGCCGTCCTGATCCGCTGCTGCAAGGTGGCGGCCGTAGCCGGGAAGTATTTCACCATTATTTTCGGATGTATGACTCGAAAATGCCGCTGCGGCCCGCTTGGCCGCCGCCACTTCGGCGGTCAATGCCGCCCGCTGCGACATCGACCCGACCACGGGTGCGGTAACTCCGATCAGAACGGCCAATATCGCCGGACATCCAAGCAGCGTGACAGGCGCAGACCTGGACCAAATCAAGGCGACGCAGGCGGGGGGGGATTTGACGAAAATTCCGGGGATTGCCAGTGAGGATCCTGCTAGAGCCGCGGCCGCCGCCAACGCCTTTGTGAAGAATTGGCGCAACGCAGCCAGTGCTGCGTCGGGAGCCGGCTATGTTCGGGCGGTGCAAGAGGCCGCAAAAGACGGATTCCTGAGCCCGCGAGTCGGGGACAACCGCTTGGTGGGACGCCAGGACCTCATCAAGCTCGCCAAGCTCCCGGA
>CAZGNH010000454.1:0-2594 GCA_964527025.1 uncultured Chthoniobacterales bacterium
GCGGGGTCGAGGGGGTGCGTGCGGCGCGCTGTGGGAGTACCAACGAGCGCATTGATTTTGCCCTTGGGCGGTTCGGGTTCGAGGCACCGCCGTTTTTCAGCGATGTGCGACCGCGGGTGCTGGATGCGATGCAGACGCGTGTGGTGAGTGCGCGGGACGACGAGCCCGTGTATGAGGCCTTTGCGCGGATTGGCAAGAAGCGGTTCCGGGGGCTTCCGGTGGTGGATGCGGGCGGGCGGTGCCGTGGGTTGATTTCCGGATTCAAGATCAGCCGCCACATGTTTCCGGCGCTCGACGAGGTGCAGTATTCGCGCGAGGTGTGTGCGTCCCTTGAGTCGATCCGGCGCACCATCGGGGCGGGTTTGCTCGCCGGCGAGCCGGATCACACGCCCGCCAAATACGTGCTGGTGGTTGTGGCCATGGATCAGGAAACCTTCCGGCGCAGGCTTGCGGGCATGGATGTCGCGCGGACGGTGCTTATTGTGGGCGACCGGGAGAACATCCAGCGCATCGGGATCGGCGCGGGCGTGCGGGCGGTGGTGATCAGCGGGGGCCTTGGGATGGGTGCGGGGACCCTTGAGATGGCGCGCGCGCGCGGGACGGTGGTGATGGATTCGGCGCGGGACACCGCCACGACGGTGCTGCTGGCGCGCAGCGCCGTCAATGCCGGCGAGCTCCTCGAGGAGGACTTTGTTTCCCTTGAGCCGGAGCTGCCTCTCGCCGAGGCGAGGTCGCTGGTGGGCATGTCCCCGCAGTTCGCCTTTCCGGTACTGGATCGCGACGGGTGCATCGCCGGCATCCTCTCGAAAAGCGACCTCATCAAGCCGCCGGCCCGCCGCCTCATCCTCGTCGATCACAACGAGCTCTCGCAGGCGGTCCCCGGCGCCTCGCAGCTCCCGATCGATGAAATCCTCGATCACCACCGGATCGGCGCCCCGGCCACCACCCGCCCGATCCTCTTCATCAACCGCCCCGTCGGCTCGACATGCTCGCTTGTGGCCGACTGCTACGAACGGGAAGGCATCGCCATTCCCCCAGCCGTGGCCGGACTCCTCATGTGCGGGTTGATCTCCGACACCCTCAACCTGACCTCCCCCACCACCACGGATTTCGACCGCGGCATCATGGCACGCCTGTCGCGCATTGCCGGGGTCGATCCCGGCACCCTCTCCGAATCCATCTTTTCGGTCGGATCCCCGCTGCTTACAATGACCGTCGGCCAAGCAATCGATGCCGACTGCAAGGAATACGAGGAGCACGGGCACCTGTTCAGCATCTCCCAGATCGAAGAATTGAGGTTTTCGCATTTTGCGGACAAGAGGGAGGCCCTTGCCGGGGCGCTTGAGGACTTCCGGTTAAGTCACGGCGCGTTTGCGGCGGCCCTTCTGGTGACCGATATCACCTCGCAGAATTCTCTGTTGATTTTGAGGGCGCCACCATCACTCACCCGGCTGGTTGATTTTCCCAAGGCAGGCCCGCACGTCTGGCGGCTGGACGGGGTTGTTTCGCGCAAAAAGCAGCTCCTTCCGTACCTGAGCGGGCTGCTTGCAAAGGTGGCGTCATGAAGCCGGCGGGCGGTATGCGGGGTTTGTGCGCGGTCGCTGTTTTTCTTGCGGGAATGCCGCCGGTGTTTGCGGGGGCGGTTGGTTACGGGGCGGAGGCCGTGGGTGGACGGGGCGGGGAGACGCGCACCGCCCGCAACGCCGCAGAGCTCAAGGCGGTGGCCGGGGGGTCCGACGATCCCCTCCCCATCCGCATCGAGGGAAATTTCCCCATCGGAAGCGTCCGCGTCCGCTCAAACAAAACCATCGAAGGTTCCGGGCGCAACCCCGGCTTTACCGGCGCCCTCGGGATCGGGCGCGGCGTCTCAAACGTGATCGTCCGCAACCTCCACATCACCAACCCGTCGAAAAGGAAAAAGGCCGAGGGCCTCGACGGAATCACCATCCGCGGCGGACGCCGCGTCTGGATCGATTCCTGCACCTTCACCGACTGCGCCGACGGCTCCATCGACGTCACCCACGGCGCCGACCTCGTGACCGTCTCGTGGTGCAAATTCCAATATTCCTCCCCAAAACTCCCGCACCGCCTCGTCATGCTCGCCTACGGCCCGCCCAAGAAAAATGTCAAAAGCAAGCTGCGCCTCACCCTCCACCACAACTGGTTTGCAAAACATTGCGGCTCGCGCATGCCCGCCGCCACCAAAGCCCGCGTCCACATGTTCAACAACTTCTTCGACTGCCCCGGCAATTCCTATGCCACCAACGCCCGCAAAGACGCCGAAATCCCCGCGGAAAACAATGTCTACCGCCGCATCAGCAACCCCTTCTACAAGGAAAAAAACGGGAAACTTCGATCCTCCGGCAATATCTTCGACCATTGCACGGGCAAGCTCGATCGCGGTGACGACAACGTCTTCGAACCCCCGTATCCCTACACGCCAGACCCTGCCGCCCATGTGCCCGACCTTGTGCGCTCCCGTGCCGGCTGCCGGCTCTGACACCCCCGGCCGTCCGGGGGGCGGGGGCCCCCCCCGAAAAAAACACGCCCCACCGCGCCAAACACGGGCTTTTCCGCGTATATTTGCACCGCCG
>CAZGNH010000455.1:0-4587 GCA_964527025.1 uncultured Chthoniobacterales bacterium
CGGTGCCCTTGCGATCGTGGCGGTGGATCTCCTCGCCATGGCCCTCATCCGGCCTCCGGGCGAGGGCGGGGCGGATCTTGTGGTCGGCTCGGCGCAACGCTTCGGCGTGCCACTCGGCTTTGGCGGGCCGCACGCCGCATTTCTGGCCGCGCGCGGGGAATACAAACGCCGGATGCCCGGACGCCTGGTCGGCGTCTCAAAGGATGCCACCGGTGCAACCGCCCTGCGCCTCACTCTCCAAACACGCGAACAGCACATCCGCCGCGACAAGGCCACCAGCAATATCTGCACCGCACAGGTTCTCCTTGCCGTGATGTCCTCGATGTACGCCATTTACCACGGCCCGGAGGGGATCCGGGCCATCGCCTCGCGCATCCACCACCGCGCCTGCTGTCTCGCCGAGGCCCTCCGTCGCCGCGGTCTGGCCGTACACCCGGGGCCGTTTTTTGACACGATCCGCATCTGGCTGCAGGATGGGTCGGCCGACGCGGTGCTTGCGGAAGCCGAAGCCCGCGGGCTTCTCCTCCGCAAGCTTGACGACCATGCGGTCTGTATCGCCTTGGATGAGACGACCGATTCCCTTGACAGTCTGCTCGGCGTCTTCGGCGCCAGCGATTACGACGTGCCCGAACACACCCCGCCGGTGCTCGCACACCCCCTCCTGCGCACCTCGGACATCCTCGTCCATCCGGTCTTCCGCTCCCACCACACGGAAACCGAACTCCAGCGCTATATCCGCCGGCTGGAATCCCGCGACCTCTCGCTCACCACCTCCATGATCCCGCTGGGCTCGTGCACCATGAAGCTCAATGCCGCCAGCGAAATGATTCCCGTCACATGGCCGGTTGTCTGCGACCTCCACCCGTTTTCCCCCCCCTCGTGCGCCGGGGGCTACTCGATGCTGGCCGCGCAGCTCGAGGCAGCACTCTCGGAGATCACCGGCTTCCCGGCGGTTTCGCTCCAGCCGAATGCCGGATCGCAGGGCGAATACGCGGGGCTGCTGGCCATCCGTGCCTTCCACCGGTCGCGCGGCGAAACCCGTCGCGATGTCTGCCTCATTCCCACCTCCGCCCATGGCACCAACCCGGCCAGCGCCGTCATGGCCGGGTTTCAGGTTGTGCCCGTCGCGTGCGACGCGGCGGGAAATATCGATCTTGTGGCCCTCGGAGAGGCCATTGGCGCCCACGAAGGGAGGGTGGCGGCCCTCATGGTCACGTATCCCTCAACGCACGGAGTCTTCGAGGAGGAAATCAGCGAGGTTTGCGCGATGGTCCATGCCGCGGGCGGTCAAGTGTACATGGACGGGGCCAACATGAACGCGCAGGTCGGGATCTGCCGCCCCGGCGACTTCGGCGCCGATATCTGCCACCTCAATCTCCACAAAACGTTTTGCATCCCGCACGGGGGAGGCGGGCCGGGAGTCGGCCCGGTCTGCGCCGCCGCGCACCTCGCCCCCTTCCTGCCGGGCCACCCGCTCGCAAACAGTGACACACAGGCGGTCGGCCCGGTCGCCGCCGCCCCGCTGGGCAGCGCCGGCATCCTCGTCATCTCATGGATGTATCTGGCCATGATGGGACCACAGGGACTCGCCCGCGCGACTGCCACCGCCATCCTCAATGCCAATTATATCGCGCACCGGCTCCAGGACGCCTTCCCCGTCCTCTACCGCGGACGCGGCGGTTTTGTCGCCCACGAGTGCATCCTCGATTTCCGCGACTGGAAGCAGCGTGCCGGCATCGAGGTCGAAGACATCGCCAAACGCCTCATCGACTTCGGATTCCACCCGCCGACCATGAGCTGGCCCGTGCCCGGAACCCTCATGGTCGAACCCACCGAAAGCGAATCCAAAGCCGAACTCGACCGCTTCTGCGACGCCCTGCTCGCCATCCGCCGGGAGCTCGATGCCATCGAAACCGGCACCCTCCCGCGCGACAACAACCCGCTCGTCAATGCCCCCCACACCGCCCAAACGGTCTCCGCCGACGCATGGGACCACCCATACCCGCGCAGCCAGGCCGCCTACCCGCTGCCCTCCCTCCGCCACCACAAATTCTGGCCTGCCATCGCACGCATCGACAATGTCTTCGGCGACCGCAACGTCTTCTGCTCCTGCCCGCCGCCCGGGGAGTTCAAGATGTAACCACATCGCTGCTCAAGCCGCTGCGTTCTCAGATGAGTGGAGATGCCTCGCAGGTCTTGCGTGCAGCCGAGGTGGCCGTCCCCCCGGTTTTGCAGGAAATGACCTGAGATCGCCGGGATCCGCCCGTAGTTGAAAAATGTAGTGCCAACGAATTTTTGTCGCCGTAAATCACTGGTGTTTAACTTCTCAATTTTCGCAACTGTAGAAGATGGGTCAGGGCTTCAGCCAGACAACTTTGATTTCCTTTTCGACTTCCTTGAATTCCGGGTCGCCGGTGAGGAGTTCGCAATTTCTGACCTTGGCCAGCGCGGCGGCAAAGCAGTCGGTGTAAGACATTTTGTGCGTGGCTTTGAAGATGGCGGCCTGTCGGGCAATTGTGAGGTCGTCGCCCACGCCCACAATGTCAACGGGCAGTGTCGCGATGGCACGGGCTTGTTGTTCGGCGGCTTCCCGCGAGACTTCGCGCATGGTGTTGTAGTAAATCTCTCCCCAGTTCACCACGCTCAACAGGAGCTTGTGTTTTTCCGCCGCCGCCTGCACCAGCAGCTTTTCCACTGCTTCCGCCGCCGGTTCGTCTTCGAAAAACGCAACCAGTGCCCAGCTATCCAACACTTTGGCGGTCATGGTCGGATCAGAATTCCCGTTCCGCCTTGCGATCTTCCATCATCGCCTTCATCACGCCTTTGCCTTTGAGCGAACCCCGCAGGCCGCGAATGAATTTGGTGGTGACGGGTTTGATGAGAATGCCTTCGGGCGTGGACTCCACGCAAGCCCGCGTGCCTTCCTCAATCTCAAATTCCTTCCGCAAGCGCCGGGGAATGACCACCTGGCCTTTGATTGAAAAGCGAACCGATTCGGCTTTTGCTGCTGCATTCATACGATAATCCTACCGACTGTGAAAAGTAAGTCAATATGAAATATGGGAGATTTCGCAACTTGTTCAACCAACCGCTCCCAGTTATCTTGGCACGCGGTGGCAGTCAGGAGTTTGATTGTTACGAGATTCTCTGAGCCGTAACAATTCAGTTGGCATGAGGTTTCAGGGCGGATTTCACACATATAGAAGTCATATAGGGGTCAGTCCGTCATATAGGGGTCAGTCCGAGCATTTAATCATAACCGCACATATAGGGGTCAGTCCGAGCATTTAATCATAACCGTGATTGACATTGCCTGAAGAAAATCGGAAAAGGACAGGCATGCCGAGAAAAGTGCGCTTGGAATACGAAGGAGCGGTTTACCACGTGATGAGCCGGGGAAACAAACGCGGCTTGATTTTTGAGAATGACGAGGATCGAAAGGTGTTTCTTCTTACGCTTGGGGAGGCTTGCGCGCGAAGCGGGGCGGTGGTTTACAGCTACGTGCTGATGGGGAACCATTACCATTTGCTGCTTGGAACGCCGCAGGGCAATTTGGTGGCCACAATGCAATGGCTTCAGAGCACCTACACGGCCAGATACAATGTGAGGAACCGCCAGTGTGGCCATGTGTTTGCGGGACGTTACAAGGCGATACCAATTCAGGAGGACGACCTGGCCTATGGCCGGATTGTGAGTGATTACATCCACTTGAATCCGGCGAGAGCGCGGTTCGTGTGTCGGGATGGCAAACCCGGGCTAAAAAATTACGCATGGAGCAGTTTCCCCGGGTTGTGTGGATTTGCAAAGTTGCCGGAGTGGGTTGATGGGAAGAGCGTGTTGGGCTGGCATTATTGGGACATCAGACGCAAGAGGGATCGTGCTGCGTATTGGAACTATCTGGAGAGCCGTGCCTTGGAGGGAGAAGACAAGGAGGAATTGAAGGTATTGAGGAGGGGGTGGTTTTTAGGAGGCGAGGAGTTTCTGGATCGTCTGGAGGGGGTTGTGAGTGGAGCCCTTGGGGAGAAAAGGCGGGAGAGTTTTGACGGAGAAGCAGTACGTCGGCATGACGAAAATGAGGCCGAGAGACTGCTGAAGGCCGGAATGAAAGTGCTTGGGTTGGCGGGGATCAAGGACGTGAAAAATCTGCGAAAAAATGACAAACGCAAACAGGCGCTTGCGTGGTTGGTGAAAAGTCGCACGGTTGTCAGGCATGAATGGATTCTTGAGCGTTTGGGCATGGGCCACCGCAGCAATGTTACGCGCGCGCTGGCTGAATTTCGAAATGGTGCAGACAGGGAAACAAGAGCACTCAAGCTAAAAATGATCAAATGCTCGGACTGACCCCTGCGCTGCGCACACGGACTGACCCCTGCGCACAATGTCGTCAAATTCCGCCGCATTCTGCGGGAAGGGCTTCACCGTTACTGAGCGAGGAGTCGCAGAAGGTTCCACGATACAAACCGGTGCAAGTCCCGACAGGCGCTTCAAAAGCGCGGGTGTGCGCGGCGGTAATGTATGGGTGACAATCCGTGGTGGTTGCGAAAGGCCCGGGAAAAATGAAAGGGGTCGTCGAAGCCGCACGCGCGG
>CAZGNH010000456.1:0-7160 GCA_964527025.1 uncultured Chthoniobacterales bacterium
AAGATCACAGCCTCACCGCGGAAGCCAACGACCTTTTCCTCAAGTCCACCGCCGATTTTTCCGATTGTGTCATCGTCACCCGCAACCAATCCCGTGCCATCACGCCCACCTACACACTCGACCGCAAAGCGGGCAAGCTCGATGGGTTCAAACTCCTTTGAAGGAGCGCGGGCATCTTGCCCGCTTTCAACGCAAGATACGGGCAGGATGCCCGCGCTCCCTTTTCCCGGGGAGCCTTGGTGGTGATCAGCGCCGGGCGCCGTGGGCGTTGTTGCGGTCGGCGAGGAAGAGGTTGGCGCCGCGGCGTTTGAGGACGAATGTATTGTTGTCGCCGTGCTTGGTCCATGGGCCGGGGGGAACGTCCCTTGCTTCGACAAATTTCCAATCGCAGACGTCCTTGCCCTTGAGCCCGAGGTAATCGCGGACGGCGGGGGAGACATCGAGGCCGGCGCCTTGGTTGAGGTTGGGGCTCGGGCGGGCGTTTCCGAAAACGTATTGCCAGTGGTCGGTGCGGAACGGGCCGCAGTCCTCCCACTGGGCATAGGCGATGCGTCCCCGGTGGCGGATGGCGATCCAGCGTCCTTTAAGGACTGATTTGCCGGGGCGCTCAAAGGCCTGTTTGAACCACGGGATGACCTTTCTGGCTTCGGGTTTGGTGGTGCCGCGGGTTGTGTCGTTGTAGGGGAGGGCGACGTAGAAGGGGTTTTGTCGTGGGGTGAATCCGATGGGGAGGAAGTTGCGGCGTTTTGAGGGGTCCGGGTTGTCGTAGCCACCATAGTTTACGGCCCATTTTTGGTCCCAGGAGCTTTTGTGGTTGGGGGTGGGGTTGTTGGCGGTGGGGCGTTCGCCGATCCAGAAGACGGTGGTGACGATGTTGGGTTTCCACGGGTAGCGGTTGAAGCCTGCCCGTGAGGGGCCTCCGGTGGTGACGGCCGGTTGGACGCGACTGAGGGCGGCTTCGCGCATACGTTCTGCCATTTCGAGAAATTTGTTTGTGGGCGTTTCGCGTGTCCGGGCCTCGGTCGCATACAGCGACCCGGCCAGACAGAAAACCAACCCGGCAATGATGGAAGTTCTCATCGGTTAAAAAAAAACCATGCCCCAATTGGCGGCCCGGCGCAACCCGAAATCCGCCGACGCGTGCTTGCGGGAACCCGGCGCAGCGCCTATGAGTTTCTTTCCCGCCCTCATGATTCACGTTGAAAACCTCACCAAGCGCTATGGCCGGCTGACCGCCGTCGATGGGATTACTTTCCGGATCGGCAAGGGGGAGGTTGCGGGCTTTCTGGGTCCGAACGGCGCCGGGAAATCCACAACGATGCGGATGCTGGCGTGTTACCTGCCGCCGACCTCGGGGCGGGCCGAGGTGGCGGGCTTCGATGTCTTCAGCGAGTCGATCCGCGTGCGCGAGCAGGTTGGTTACATGCCCGAGAATGTGCCGCTGCCGCCCGACATGCGGGTCACCGAGTATTTGTCTTTTCGCGCGAGGCTCAAGGGGGTGCCCGGGCGCCGGGTGCGCGAGCGTGTGGGGGATGTGTGTGATTTGTGCGGGTTGCACGGGGTCGGGAGGAAGTTGATCGGGGCGTTGTCGAAGGGCTACCGCCAGCGGGTGGGTCTGGCCGATGCGATGGTGCACGACCCGGAGATCCTCATTCTCGACGAACCCACCATCGGCCTCGACCCCCACCAAATCCGTCAGGTCCGCGAACTGGTCAAAAACCTCAGCCGCCACCACACGATCCTCCTCTCCACCCACATCCTGCCCGAAGTCGAAATGACCTGCTCGCGCGTGATCATCATCAACGCGGGAAAAATCGAGGCCATTGGCACTCCCGAGACCCTGCGCGGAAAGCTCGGGGATTCCGGACGCACGCGCATCGAGGCTCGGGTGCCCGACCCGGCCGGGGCCGCGGGGTTTCTGCGGGAGATTGCGGGGGTGGAGGACGTCGAGTGGGCGGAGGATTCCGGGTGGACGACGTTTTTGCTGCATGCGGGGGAGGATGTGAGGGAGCGTGTGTTCCAAGTGGCCGCCGGGCGCGGCTGGGTGTTGCGCGAGCTTTCGCGCCGGGTGGTTTCGATGGAGGAAGTTTTTGTCGAGGTCACCCGGCGGGAGGAGGGGGAGGGGTCGCCATGAGGAGGTTTCTGACGCTGTTCGGGAGGGAGGTTTCGCGTGCGCTGCTGCAGCCGCTTGCATGGGTGGTGCTTGCCTGCTTTCTGGTGCTGACCGGGGTGAATTTCCAAGCGGGGGTTGTCGCCATGAACAGCCAGCCCTCGGTCGTCTCTTCGGTCGAGGCTTTCTTCAATTCCCTGCTCTTCTGGTTCCCGTTCCTTCTCTGCTTCCCCCTGCTCACCATGCGCCTCTACAGCGAGGAATACAAACTTGGCACCATCGAAACCCTCATGACCGCGCCGGTCCGCGACATCGAGGTCGTCCTTGCCAAGTATCTGGGTGCGCTGGTCTTTTTCGCCCTGTTGTGGCTGCCGAGCCTTTTCTATTTCGGCGCGTATTGGTGGGTGGTCGGGCAGCCGCCGGCCGGATCGGTTGGTTCGTTTCTGGGTGCGTATCTGATGCTGTTTCTGGCGGGTGGGTTTTATTTGTCGCTCGGCTGTCTGGCATCCTCTCTGACCGACAACCAGATTGTGGCGGGGGTGGTGGCGGCAGCCTTCGTCTGCCTGTCGTTTTTCCTTGGCCTTTTGTGGTTCTTTTTTCCCGGTTCGAATCCCGACCTGAGGGTTTTGGCGTGGTATTTTTCGACGATCGAGCACATGGCGGGATTTTCGCGGGGGATTTTTGACACGCGTCCGGTGGTGCTATACACGAGCCTGACGGTCTTTGTGCTTTTTCTCAACTACCATGTGCTGCAGCGCCGGAGGTGGGGGGGATGAAAGGTCTTTCGCGCCGGTGGGTCCGCCTCAATGTCGCGCTGCAGCTCGGCCTTGCCGCCGCCGCAATGATTGCCGCCAACGTCATCTCCTACGATCTCTGGACCAGGGCCGACTTCTCGCGCGCCCAGAAATTCGCCCTTGCCGGGCAAACCAAACGCCTCTTTCGCGAATTGCAAAGCCCCGTGACCATCACGGTCTTTTTCTCCCAGTCCACAGTCTCTCCCGTCGCGGCCATCTTTCCCGACGTGCGCAACCTTCTCGACGAATTCGTCTTTTCCGGACGACGCCTCGTGCGCGTCGAAACCATCGATCCTGTGCGCGACCTCGCACGTGCCCACGAACTCCAGGCCAGACACCCGTTCCGCGCCGACGAAAATGTCCTCATCCTTGAATACGAGGGCCGCACGGCGGTGTTGCCGGTTGCCGAAATGGCCGACTTCGATCTGGAACCGCTTGCGTTCGGCGGCAGCCCGCGCATTCTCGCCTTCAAGGGCGAACAGGTGCTTGTTTCGGCCCTGATGGGACTGGTCAATCCGGTCGCCCGGCGCGTTTACTTTTTGCAGGGTCACGGGGAGCCATCCGTGGCAGGGGACTCGAAGATCTCGGTTTTCTTCGACTACATCGGGCGGCAAAATGTCACGATCCATCCCCTGAGCCTTGCCTCGCTGGATGCGGTGCCGCCCGACGCGTCGGCCGTCTTTGTGGTCGGACCGGTGGTGGATTTGCACGAGCGGGAGATCAATATCTTGCGGGCTTATTGGGAGGCCGAGGGACGCTTGATGGTTTTGCTGGATCCGTCGGCGGAGACTCCCCGGCTGGACGGGCTTCTGGCCTCGGCGGGCTTGCGTCCGCGGGGCGACCGTGTGTTGCGGACGGTGCGCCTGGGATTTGCAACGGGGATTTTGCGCGAGGTGACGGCGGAATTTCATCCCCGCAGTCCTGTTACAAGGCGTTTGGCGGGCCTCACGTTGTTTCTGCCCGGGCAGACGCAATCGATTGCCCTCGAACCGCCGCCGGACGATCCCCTTGCTTTGCGTCCCCTCCTGCAACCGGCCGAGGAATTCTGGGGCGAGGCGGACCATGTGACCGATTCTTCCACAGGGGTGCGTTACGACGAGGGGCGCGACACGGGCCAGCCGCTTTATGTGGCTGCATCCTCCGAGCGCGGCGGCATTGCCGACGACCGGGTGACGGTCGCTTCCGCCAAATTGGTTGTCGCCGGAAACGCCTCTTTCGCCCTTGATGCGGCCCTCTCCGCACCGGGTCTCGACTTCCTTGTAAGCGCAACCCACTGGCTTCTGGAACGCGGGGAACTCGCGGGTGTCGCCCCCAAAACCACCCATTTCTTCAACCTGAATCTCAACGAGCAGCAGATCGGCACCCTGAGCACTTTGGCTCTGGTGGCCATGCCGGGAGCGGCGGCTCTCCTGGCAGCCGCCATTTGGATGCGGCGCAGGCCATGAGCCGCCTGATGACGCTTTTTGTGACGCTGCTTGCGGCGGGTCTCGTCGCATGGGCGGTGGTTTTGCGTTCCTGCGCGCCGTCCGGGCGGGACGGCATTGTTCTGGCCCTCGACCCCGGTGCCATCCAAACCATCCGCGTGCGGTCGGGCGCCGACACCTTCGACCTCAAACGCCGGGGCCGGCAGTGGCAGATCGCTTCCGGGGACTTCAAGGACACCGCAGATCCCACCGTGCCGGAAAAATTGGCAGGTCTTGCCGGCGGGTTGTTTTACCACGACCGAATTCCCGCTCCGGAGATCGGTGGCAACGACGATCTCGCGCGTTACGGGCTGCGCTCGCCGATGCGGTGGGTCGAATTCCACGAGCGCCGCATTCACCGTCTGCTGCTGGGCAAAGAGGCGGCCATCGAAGGGCGGATGTATGCGCGCATCGACGGCTCGAACACCATCTACCTGATCGACGATGCCATCACCCAAGCCCTGCCTCCCGACAGCGCTTCCCTCCGCTCGAAAACCCTCACAAACCTCTCCCCCGATCTTGCCGACAAACTCATCCTGCGCGATGGCACCGGAGAAATTGAACTGGAGCGCAACCCGTCCGGCGGGTGGCGCATCTCCAAACCCCTGTCCGCCCCGGCCGATTCCGAAACAGTCGAAAACCTGCTGGCCGAATTTTTCAACCTTCCGATTGTGGCCTTTGTCGCCGACGACTCCGGCGATCTCGGTTTCCATGGTATCGAGGAGGGCAAAGTCGAAATGGCCGTTCACGTCGAAGGCCGCACACGCCCCCTCGTCCTGCGCTTCGGCCATGTGCCCGGCGAATTCCCCGGAAGCATCCTCGCACAGTTCACCGGCCGGGATGCAATCATTCGCCTGCCCCATGCCGCGCGCGAACTGCTCAACCGCAAGCCGGACGACTTCCGCGACCGGCGCCTGCTCCCCGTGAACCTCGACATGGTGGACCGGATCCAGATCGAAGCCGGGGGAGAGGAATTCGATCTGGAGCGCAAGGGCGACGGGTGGGAGATCGTCACCGCGGATGGCGCGCGCCGGCCCGCCAGCTCCCCGGCCGTCTTCCGCCTTGTGGAAGTGCTCGGCGCGGCGCAGGTGACAGGCTTCTCAAGACAACCGGCTCCGGAGACCCCGCCCATGCGCCGCGTGCGCTTTTTCTCGGTCCTCTCGGAAAACACCCCCGAGGCCGCCGCCGGATCCCGCCTTGTCGCCGGTCTCGATCTCCACCCCGATGAAGAGAGCGGGGGCCTCGTAGCCGCAATCGAGACCATCCCCGGCACAAGCGACGTCGCAAGAGACGTCCTTGTCGCCATCCCCCCCGACCCCGCGGACTGGATGCCGCCCGCCACCACCACACCGCCGGCAGATCCCTGACCGGGCACATCCAACCACCAAAGGTGGATCGCGGCGTCCCGTCGCGACGACGGCGCAGCCGCATGGCATCGAGCCTGCAGCGTTCGGAGAAACCCACGGGTGGGCTTCCCGTGCAGCATCAAGGATTGACGCACGGCGCCCCGCGGAGTTTTCTGGCGGACTCCTATGGCAAAAGAAAACGATGCGGCGCGGATGGAAAAAATCGTGAGCCTGTGCAAACGGCGCGGGTTCATCTTCCAGTCCTCGGAAATTTACGGGGGTCTGAACGGGTTTTGGGACTACGGACCGCTGGGAGTCGAACTCAAGAGGAACCTGAAGGATTTCTGGTGGAGGCGCAATGTACACGAGCGCGACGACATGGTCGGCATGGACGGCTCGATCATCATGAACCGGGCCGTCTGGCGGGCCAGCGGCCACGAGGAGACCTTCAGCGATCCGATGGTCGATTGCAAAACCTGCAAGGGCCGCTTCCGCGCCGACCAGCTCGATACGACCCCCTGCCGCCTCAAGCCCGGACGCCCGGTCGCCGAATGCGACGGCGAAAAGACCGCCCCGCGCGCCTTCAATCTCATGTTCAAAAGCCACGCGGGCCCCGTCGAAGACGAAGACAACCTCGTCTACCTGCGTCCGGAAACCGCGCAGGCGATCTTCGTCCAGTTCCGCAACGTCTTCGACACCGCCCGCCAGAAAATCCCCTTCGGCATCGCCCAGATCGGCAAGGCATTCCGCAACGAAATCAACCCGCGCAACTACACCTTCCGGTCCCGCGAGTTCGAGCAGATGGAAATCGAATACTTCTGCCGCGCCGAAGACGGCATGCGCCTGACTGATGTGTGGCTCGAGACGCGCCTCCGGTTCTACGAGGAGATCGGCATCCCGCGCGCCCATATCCACATCCACGAAATCGCCGACGGGGAACGCGCCTTCTATTCCAAAAAGACCTACGATCTCGAATATGGGTTCCCATTCGGGGTGAGCGAGCTCGAGGGGATCGCCTACCGGACCGACTACGACCTTGCCCGGCACATCGAACACAGCGGCAAGCCGCTGGAGGTCTTCGATCCCGAAACACGCGAAAAATTCGTTCCGCATGTGGTCGAACCGAGTGCGGGTGTTGACCGGACGGCCCTTGCGCTTCTCTGCGAGGCCTTCGACGAGGAAGAGGTGCCCGACGCGGATGGAAAAACCGAAGTTCGCACGGTGTTGCGCTTCCACCCGCGCATGGCCCCGGTCAAATGCGCCGTCTTCCCGCTGCTGAAAAACAAACCCGCCCTTGTGGAGCGCGCGCGGGAAGTTGTCGGTCTGCTGCGCCCCCACATGGCGGTTGCCTACGACGAGGCGGGGGCCATCGGGCGCCGGTACCGGCGCCCGGGCGGAGGCGGGCCCCCCCTTTGGGTCACCAATGACCTTGCCCCCGGCGGGGGGA
>CAZGNH010000457.1:0-2377 GCA_964527025.1 uncultured Chthoniobacterales bacterium
CAACGGCTCGGTGCACCCCATCTCCGCCAAATACTGCTCGTAATCGTAATTGTCGGCAATGCGCTTGTCGAAGCCCAGATTCGCACGCTGGGGACGGAAGTGCATCTTCCCCACAGCCACACTGTAAAAATTGTTGCGCGAAAGCTCGCCGGGCAACGTCGCCATGCCCGGCCGGATATGTTGGTCGTTGTAGTAAACCCCGGTTTCATGACACGGCCTGCCGGTCACCAGCGAGGCCCGCGACGGCACACACAACGGATTCGCACAATACGCGTTCTCAAACACCGTCCCCCCACCAGCCAGCGCGTCAATGTTCGGCGTCTCAACCGGAAACCGCCCCTCAAAACCCAGTGTGTCCCAACGCAATTGGTCCGCTGTAATAAACAGAATATTTTTCACAAAAAAATTCTATTTATGGGTCATGATGCGGGTCAAGGGTGTTTTCCGGCTTTGAGTCTGAGGGCATTGAGGCGGATGAAGCCGGTTGCGTCGTCTTGGTTGTAGGAGTGGGTGGGGTCGGCCTCCATGGTGGCGATGTTGGGGTCGTAGAGGCTGTTGGGGCTTTTGCGTCCTGCGGGGATGATGTTGCCTTTGTAGAGGCGCAGGCGGACGGTTCCGCAGACGTGTTGCTGCGAGTGGTCGACGAAGGTTTGGAGGGCTTCGCGTTCGGGGGCGAACCAGAAGCCGTTGTAGACGAGCTCACTGTATTTGGGGATGAGGGAATCGCGCAGGTGCATGACCTCGCGGTCCATGGTGAGGGATTCCATTTGGCGGTGGGCGAAGTGGAGGATGGCGCCGCCGGGGGTTTCGTACACTCCGCGGCTTTTCATGCCGACAAACCGGTTCTCGACCATGTCCACGCGCCCGATGCCGTGCCGACCGCCATGGGCATTGAGTGCCTCCATCACGCCGAGCGGACCGGGGCGGCGTCCGCCGACAGCCACGCAGTCCCCGCGCTCGAATTCGAGCTCGACGATCTCCGCCTCGTCGGGGGCATCTTCGGGCGAGACGCTCAAAACATACATGTCGCGGCACCCATGCCCGCCGGCATCAAACCACGGGTCCTCGAGAATGCCGCTTTCGAAGCTGATATGCAGGAGGTTGCGGTCCATCGAGTAGGGCTTTTTGGCCGATGCCGTGACAGGCACACCGTGGGCCTCCGCATAGGCAATCATCTCGGAGCGTCCGGGAAACTGCTCCCGGAACCGCTCGTCCCGCCATGGCGCGATCACCCGCAGCTCCGGTGCAAGCGCCGCGGCCGCCAGCTCGAAGCGCACCTGGTCGTTCCCCTTGCCCGTCGCCCCGTGCGCAACCGCATCGGCCCCCTCCGCCCTCGCAATCTCAACCATCCGCTTCGCAATCAAAGGACGCGCGATGCTCGTCCCCAAAAAATACTGCCCCTCATAAACCGCCCCGGCCCGCATCATCGGAAAAATAAAATCCCGCGCAAATTCTTCGCGCAAATCGTCCACAAAACATTTCGTCGCGCCCGTGCGCAGGGCCTTCTCCTCAAGCCCGTCCAGCTCCTCCCCCTGCCCGACATCCGCGCAAAAGGCAATCACCTCCGCCCCATAGGTCTCCCGCAGCCAGTTCAACAAAACCGACGTGTCCAAACCACCCGAATACGCCACCACAATTTTCATACCCGCGTTTCTTACACGCCCGGACCCACGCGCGCAATCCCGCCGTGGGCAATCCCCGCCGCAATTCTTTTCAGGGCTCCGGAGTCGCGACACTGGCGACCTCGACCTGTCCGTCCAAGGCAAGCAGCTCGGAGACGGTCACAAATTGGAATCCACGGGCCTTGAGTGCGTCAAGGGTGCGCGGCATGGCGGCGACCGTGGTCGGGTGGATGTCGTGCGCAAGGACAATGTCGCCGGACTTGGTGTTTTCGATGATGTGTGAGGCAACCCGTGACGAATTGCGGTACCGCCAGTCCTGGGGATCAACGCTCCACATGATGACCGGCAGACCGAATTCCTCGTGCATTCTGCGGTTCAGGGCGGTATTGGTGGCGCCATAGGGCGGGCGCATGGTGACCGGGGTGATGCCGGAGGCATCGGTGATCGCGCGCGTTGTGCGGTCCATCTCGGATTTGACTCGTGCGGTGGAGAGTTTTGTGAGGGAGGGGTGGTTCCATGTATGGTTGCCCACTTCGTGACCCTCCGCGACCATGCGTTTGACGATTTCGGGGTATTTTTCGACATTGGCACCGATCACGTAAAAGGTGGCCCGGATGCCGCGATCCTTGAGCAAATCAAGGAGTTTGGGCGTGAGCTGTGGGTGCGGGCCGTCGTCAAAGGTCATTGCGATCTGGTTTCCGACCGTCTTGACGTTGTTGTGGGAGTGTTTGCGCGGGGCGGCGGTGGGGGCGGCC
>CAZGNH010000458.1:0-9148 GCA_964527025.1 uncultured Chthoniobacterales bacterium
CCACCGATCAAGTCCGCACGGCCGTGGCCGCCGACTTCGCATGGCTGCTGCGCGAGGGACGCCTGATCGATTACGCCAACGGATCCATCGCCCTCGCCACCAAGGAACACCCCCGGGAAGACAAACCCGCCGGAAAAATACACCCACCCCGGAAGCAGACCAAAGGGCCGGGAGAAACCGGGACCCCACGAGAGGATGTGACACACAGGTTCTGAGAACCATTGGGCCATGACCCGCATGGCACCGGTTTGGGATGCTGTCCTACAGGGCAGAAATGCTTTTCACCCAAGACCCAGGGCGGCGTCTCGCGACGAAGTTTGTGATTGATGCGGGTTAACCCAAGTTGCCATTCGGCCATGATCCCAGACCGCGCATTTGCGCGTCATGGGATGAGTACTTTTCCAGCATTCTCTGCACTGGCTTCTTCCAAGTCGGGAAGCAAATAGAGTTTGGAAAGGGCCGCGAGTTTTCTTTGGCGGGCGTCGAAGGAGGAAAAGGCCCTGCAGCCGATTTCGAGAGCCGCCGCAACATGCCAGATGTCGGCGGTGCGCGCAAGGGTGCCGGCGGCATGTTTTGCCGAGAGGGCTTCCGCACGCCGGTAAACGGAATCCAGATCGTAGTCGGGGCGCTCCAGAACTCCCCTTGCCAAATCGCTTTCCACGGTTTGAAGGACGGTGCGCTGCTGTGCTGCCGTGATCTCCCCGCGCCCGCGCTTCAACCGGATGGCCGTCCGCAATTCCAGCTCGACAAGATGAGAAAACGGCACGGAAGATTTCTCCGCCCGGAGAATCTCCACAGCCGCAGGCGAGGTCTCCTCGCGCACGTAGATTTTGATCAAAGTGGACGTGTCGAAATAGATTCTCATCCGTCAGTATTCTCCGCGCATGTCGTCCACGACTTCCTCTGCGCTACCCTTTGTCGGGCCGTTTGGAAACTGCCGCTTCAAGCGCGTCTCAAAGTCCGGCCAGTCGATGGCTTCCTTTTTCTTCGTGACCACCGGAGACAAGATGGCGAAGGGCCGTCCGCGCTTCTGGATCGTCACGCTTTCACCCTCGTAAATCCAACGGGAAACGCTGGCAAAGTTGTTCCTCAAATCAATAACGGATGCTGTTTTCATGATAAGAATGTTATCATGAAACGGGGAGCCTGCAAGCTCTGGTTCCAGCGTTGGTTTGAAGACAACGAATGGTTGAGCGTCAGTCTTGGGTGTGCTGATTCCGCCAATACCTGTTCGTCGGCAAAGGCGTCCGGCTCAGGGCCGCGGCGGGAGGTGTTTGGGGCAGTATTCGTTGCCGTCGGCGGCGACGCGGAATTCGGCGCGGGGGTCATCGATTTCGGTGACCCCGCAGGCGTGGCACCGGTGGAGGGTTTCGGGTTGGACGACCCGGAATTTGGCCCGCCGGGAACGGGTTCCGGCATCCTCACGCAGGCGCCGCATCCAGCCCGGTCCGAAGAAAACAAGGTAGTTGGCGAAGCAAACCAGGATCATCGCCTGCACGGCCGGCGGTCCGGCGATCAGAAAAACCCCCCACGGGTAGGCGAGGCTCAGAAGCGCCAGCCACTTGAGCTTGACCGGAACAACCAGAAGCAGCACCTGCAGGTCCGGGGCGATGGTTGCGAGGGCAAGCAGCAGGGAAAGGGTCAGGAGGTAATTGCCGGCCGAAAAGCCGAAAAGCATCACGGCCAACGTACACCCGAGGTAACCGAGCAGGTAATACAGGTTGAGGCGGAAGGCGCCCCATGCCCCCTCGAGTTGGTCGCCGACAAACCACGTGAACCACAGAAAAAACAGAATCCAAAGCGGGTGGGTTGTGTTCGGCAGGAAGATCCAAGTGACCAGACGCCAGATCTGCCCCTGCAGGATGAGGTCGCGGTCGAGCACGAGGAGTGCCGCGTAGCCCTTGTTGACCATCACAAGCAGGTAGACGAGCGCGTTGAGCATCACAACGTAGCGGATGAGACCCGGCACGGCATAGCGGCCCGCGGCACGTTCGAACTTTTCGAGGAAGGTCATGGCCGGGTGGAAGACGGAGCGTTTTCTTTGCGCGACCGTGAATCGATGTAACGGCGCGTCTCGGATGCCACCACACTGCCCAGAAGCAAAAGGGAAATAAGATTCGGTGCCGCCATGAGACCATTGGCGGCATCGGCAAAGTTGATCACAATGGCGCTTGGGATGGTCGCCCCGAAAACAATCGCCACCACCCAAAGCCACCGGTAAAGCGGAATCAACCGCACCCCCCCGAGATACTCAATGGCTTTCTCCCCGTAGTAGGACCACCCGATGAGCGTCGAAAAGACAAAGGTGGCCAGCCCCGCCAACAGAACCGGCTGACCGATGGTCGGGATGCTGCCAAAGGCCGCGTGGGTCATGGCCGGCCCGTCCCCCCCGGTTTGGTGCGCGCCGGTGACGACGATCACGAGGCCGGTCATGGCGCAAACGACTACCGTGTCCCAGAAGGTGCCGGTCATCGAGACGAGGGCCTGGCGGGTGGGGTCGGAGGTTTTGGCGGCGGCGGCGGCGATCGGGGCGCTGCCAAGGCCGGATTCGTTCGAGAAGAGGCCGCGCTTGATGCCGGCTTGGATCACGGCTCCGAGGGCACCTCCGGCGGCCGCCTGCCCGGTGAAGGCGTCGGTCACGATCAACCAGAGCGCCGACGGAATGGCGTTCGCGTGCATGAGGAGAATCAGGAGGCACCCGCCGATGTAGGCAAACACCATCACCGGCACCACCACCGAACAAAAATTGGCAATCCACCGGATCCCCCCGATCAAAACCACCCCCGTCCCGACGGCGAGCACCAGACCGACGATCAGCCGGATGGTCATTTCATCGCCGCCCGGCAGGTTCTCAATGGCCTGTGCCGCAATCGACTTGGCCTGGAACATGTTGCCGATCCCGAAGGCCGCAACCGCCGTGAAAACCGCAAAAAGAACCGCAAGCCACCGCATCCCCAGCCCGCGGTCCAACACATACATCGGCCCCCCCGACATCTCGCCGCGTGCGTTCTTCACCCGATACTCGACGGCAAGAAGCGCCTCCGCATACTTCGTCGCCATCCCGAATACTCCGGTCAACCACATCCAAAGCACCGCCCCGGGCCCGCCAACCGCAATGGCTATGCCGACCCCGATGATGTTCCCCGCGCCAACCGTCGCCGCAAGCGCCGTCGAAAGCGCCCCGAAATGGGTCACATCACCCGGCGCATCGGGGTCCTTGGCCAGACTCAACCGCAACGCATGCGGCAGCCGCAACTGAATGAACCCCGTCTTCCACGTCATATACAGGTGCGTCCCACACAGCAGCACAATCAAGGGCAGCCCCCAAACAAAACCCGCCAATGCCTCCATCCATCCCGCCAAATGTTCCATGGCCGCGCATTACAGGCACTCAATCCCCCAAACGCAAGCGGGAATCCCCCCACCAAACCAGGGCGCCCTTCGGCGCACTCAGGGCCTTGAGCCTGTCGAAACGGCTTCGCGTGTGGCACCGGCCCCGTCCCCACGGCAGGGCGCGGGTCCTCTGCGACGGACGCCTCATCGAGGCATCCCTACCACCAAAGGAGGGCTCAAATTCCAAAAAATCCCGCTAATCCACTCAAAATCAATGAAATGGCAAAAACAGCAATTTATACAATATCTAGTGGCCAGAAAATTTATTCACACAAGATAGAGGATTTTCGTTGACTCAGGGCATCCGGTTTTGCATGGTGCACGTCACCTGTGAGGACAGGCTGGGGAAGAGAGCGCCTTCCCAGGGGGGTAAGCAACAAACAAACCGAAGCAAGCCATGGCAACGACATCTGTAAAACTGGGGGACCGCGAGTTTGTGCTCGACAAGGACAAGGCTGAAAAAGCCTTCGAGGCAAAACGCATCATCAACGGGCGCGACACGATGTTTTTCAACATCCTGCCCCTCAAATACACATGGGCCTACGATCTCTACCGGAACATGAAGGCCAACCACTGGGAGCCCGAAGATATCCAGATGCAGAAGGATATCGAGCAGTGGCGTGACGCAACCGGTTTCATTTCCGATGTGGACCGGTGGATCATCAAGATGGGGATCGGGTATTTTTCGGCGGCGGAGGGTATTGTCGGAGACAACATCCTGCATGTGATCCGGGAGTTGGTGACGGCGCCCGAGCTCAAGCTGGTGCTTGGACGGCACGCGCACGAGGAAAACATCCACGCCGATTCGCTGGTTTATATGATCAGCTCCCTGGGGATCAATCCGCACGAGTGCGAGGCGATGTTTGAGGATGTCGAGACGATCCGGCTGAAGACGGATTTTGTGGTGTCAAACAGCCGGGCGCTGCGGCGGGGCGTGGATTTGACGCAGACGGAGAACAAGCAGGCGCTGGCCAAGAACATTTTTGTGTTTGGTCAGTGCATGGAGGGGACGCAATTTTACGGGCTCTTCGGAATGGTGCTGGCCCTTGCGCGGCAGCAGAAGTTCAAGGGCATCGGTGAGATGTTCCAATACACCCTGCGTGACGAATCCAACCACATTGAGCTTCTGCGCCAGCTGTTTCAGGATTTGGTGGACGAAAACCCGGATGTGTGGACGGAGGACTTCCGCGAAGACCTGCGCGCGACGATGGCGGAGGCCGTCCGCCTCGAGAAGGCGTTTATTGCGGACTGTCTGCCGGTGTCGGCCGTCGGGCTCACTCTGGCCGAATTCACCAGCTACATCGATTTTATCGGGGACCGGCGTCTCAAGGGGGTCGGGCTCGCCGCGCTCAACCCGCCCATCGAAAACCCCCTCCCCTGGCTTTCCGAGCAAATGGAAATCCGCAAGGAAACAAACTTTTTCGAGGGGCGCGTGACCGAATATCAAAAAGCCGGCGCACTCTCCCACACGTCCGACGACGACCTCTGATTTTCCATGAAACCCTGACACCCCGCGAACATCCCGCGCCATGCGTGCGGATGCTCCCCAACCCGCGCACCCCACATGCTCAGCCGCATCTCGCTCGAAGAGGATCTCGCCCTCAAGAAACTCGTCAACCTTCCCCGCGAAGAAAAACCCGACTTTGCATGGCGCGAAGTCGTCGGCGAATCCGAAAACGGTCTGCCGGAAATCACGGTTTCCCGCGCGGGCGGGGATGAACTTTTCAGCCTGCAGGATGTGGCCGACGAAATCGGGCATGCGCTGACCGACCTGCTTCTGGCCCGCGAGGAGAAGGATATTTTCAACGAGCAGAACCGCACCTTTGTCGCCAATGTGGCCCATGCGCTGGCCACGCGCCTGATGGACCACATCCGTGGCGGGCACGCGCTGCGGCTCAGCGAATACGACCTCTCGCTGCTTATCGAAAAGGCCCTCATCGAGAACGATGCGCACGATGTGGCCAAAAGTCTGGTCTTCAAGCGCTCGTTGAACGGGGCTCGCGGGGACGTCCCGTCCGCGGACGCCCCGCTGCATGTGCGCCTGATCCGCCGCAACGGCTCGGTCGTCCCGTGGAATGAAAGCAAAATCGAGGCCGCCTGCCGCAATGCCTTCCTCTCGGTGAAGGAAGATCCCGACGCAAGCGCCCTCATCGCCCGCGCCGTGACCGGGCGCGTCCTGGCCGGCGACCAGGCGTTTGTCCACATCGAGGATGTGCAGGATTTCGTGCAGGAGGAGCTCATGCGCCAGGGGTTCTACAAGGTCGCCGAAAGTTACATCCTTTACCGCGCCCACCGGTCGCGTCTGCGGGAGGATGCGGCCGCGTCGCTGGCCGCCGGGGGGCAGGACGAGCAGGAATCACTGGTGGTGGTCCGCACCGGCGACGGGCAGAGTATTTTCTGGGACGGCGCGGATCTCAAGAAGCGCATCGCCTTTGCGTGCATCGGTCTGGATTTGGGGATGGGGCCGCGGGAGATCGAGCGCGAGCTGCGCCGCTCGGTCGGCACCGAGCTCACACGCGAACAGCTCCAGAATATCATCATCATGAACGCGCGGGCGCTCATGGAGCGGGATGCGGATTTTGCAAAGTTTGCGGGGCGGATTTTGCTGACGTTTGTCTACGAGGAGGTGTTGGACTGGAGAATCGACCGTGACGGCATCGAGGGGTTGCGCGAAGCCCACAGAACCGCCTTCCACAACTATTTGCGCCACGGAACCGCCATCGAACGCCTGAACCCGCGCCTGCTCGATTATGCCATCGACCGCCTCGCCGACGCACTGGACCCATCGGCCGACCTCGACTTCGACTATCTGGGCATCCAAACCCTCTACGACCGCTACCTGATCGTCGACAAGACGGGGCGCGAACCCCGCCGCATCGAAACCCCCCAATTTTTCTGGATGCGGGTGGCCATGGGGCTCTTTCTCGAAGAGCCGTCCGACCGCGAGGACTGGGTCATCCGCCTCTACAACCTCTACAAGGGGCGCAGGTTCTGTTCGAGCACTCCCACGCTCTTCAACGCGGGCACCCTCCACAGCCAGCTCTCGAGCTGCTACCTCTACAAGGTGGACGACAGCATCGAGTCGATCATGCTGCGCGGCATCGCGGAAAACGCGTTTCTCTCGAAGTGGGCCGGCGGCCTCGGTGGGTCGTGGACCAGCGTCCGCGGCACCGGCGGCTACATCAAGGGCACCAACGGGGAAAGCCAGGGGGTGATCCCCTTCCTCAAGCTCCACAACGACCAGCTTGTCGCCGTGAACCAAGGGGGCAAACGCCGCGGCTCGGGCTGCGCCTACCTCGAAACATGGCACAACGACATCGAGGACTTCCTCCAGTTGCGGGTCACAACCGGCGACGACCGCCGCCGCACCCACGACATGAACACCGCCAACTGGATCCCGGATCTGTTCATGCAACGCATGGAGGCAAGGCAGCACTGGACGCTCTTCCGCTCGAGCGAAGTGCCCGACCTGCACGACTGCTACGGACGCGCCTTTGAAGAGCGCTACACGCACTATGAGCAGCTCGCCCTCGAGGGAAAAGTCTTCGGGCGCCGTGTCGAGGCCATTGAGCTCTGGAAGCAAATGCTCAAGATGCTCTTCGAGACCGGGCACCCGTGGATCACCTTCAAAGACCCCTGCAATGTCCGCTCACCGCAGGACCATGCAGGCGTCGTCCATTCGTCAAACCTCTGCACCGAGATCACCCTCAACACAAGCTGCGAGGAAACCGCCGTCTGCAACCTCGGATCCATCGTCCTCGACACCCACCTGCGCGATGACGGCTCCCTCGATCTCGCCTTGCTCGAAGAAACCATCCGTGTCGCCGTCCGCGCCCTCGACAATGTGATCGACATCAATTTCTACCCGACCGAGGCCGCCAAGCGCTCGAACATGCTCCACCGCCCGGTCGGCCTCGGGGTCATGGGCCTCCAAAACGCGCTTTTCAAGCGCGGGGTGAGTTTCGCAAGCGCCGAGGCCATCGAGTTCAACGACGAATTCATGGAGGCGGTCGCATGGTTTGCCTGCGCGGCCTCGAGCGACCTTGCCGCCGAGCGCGGCCCCTACAGCTCGTACCGGGGCTCGAAATGGGACCGCGGCCTGCTGCCCCACGACACGCTCGATCTGCTCGAGGCCGAACGCGGCATGAAGGTCGATGTCCCGCGCGGCGGCAGGATGGACTGGACCCCCGTCCGCGAAAAAATCAGGGCGCACGGGATGCGCAACTCAAACGTGCTCGCCATCGCCCCCACCGCCACCATCTCAAATATCATGGGCACCACCCCGTGCATCGAACCGAATTACCGCAACCTCTTCGTGAAAAAAAATCTCGGCGGCGACTTCATCGTCCTCAACCGCCACCTCGTCAAAGACCTCAAGGCCCTCGGCCTCTGGGACCGCCAAATGCTCGACGACCTGAAGTATTTCGACGGGGAACTCGCGGACATCGCGCGCATCCCGGAGGAGATCAAGCGCCGGCATGCGACCGCCTTCTCCATCGACTTTGCGTATCTGATCGACGCGGCGGCGCGCCGCCAGAAGTGGATCGACCAGTCCCAGAGCGTGAACCTGTTTCTGCCGACGCCCGACCTCAAGACGCTCAGCCACATGTATCGCCGCGCATGGCACACCGGGCTCAAGACGACCTACTACCTGCGGAGCCTCGGGGCATCAAAAATCGACGGCCCGACGGACCGCAAGAAGGAACTGCGGGGCGTGGTGGCCGCCGACCCGGCACCGACCGACGCCGAGCGCGCCGCCTGCTCGATCCAGGCAATGCGTGACGGCAGCGAATGCGAAATGTGCCAGTAGGCCGCTTACTCGAGCACCAACTCGCCGACGCACAGCATCCGCTTGATGGCGATCAACCGGTCAATCGCCGCCCCGAATCGCGCGGGCTCGCGCGCAAAAACCCCGCCCTTCGCATCGCCGATAAATCCGGTGAAAAAGTCGATCACATCCCCCTTTTCGATGCGTCCATCGGAGGGCTCCCTGAGATCCCCGTGGGACCACGTCTCTTCGAGGGACTTCCGCAGCGCCCCCTGGTCGGCAAGGAACGACCCGAAGCCATCCGCCGTGTCGGGCGCCGCCGCCTGCCACCCTCCCCCGGTGATGAGCTGCAACGCCGAAACCGCCAAAAAGAAAAAATCGGCCAGCTTGTCGAGTTGGGAAAACACCGGGCTGTAGGAATCGACATCGATACCCTTGAACTGGCCCCGGCGGCTGATCATGACGTTGCCGTTTTTGAGGTCGTTGACCGCGAACCCGAGGCGGTGGACTTCTTCGACCCAAAGGACTTTGCTTGCGAGGATATCGAGCATGTGGGCAAGGCCGGGGCGTCGCAGGAAGGGACTGGTCGCGCGGGCCTTCCGCCATGCCTCCCCCGGGCTGCCGCCCAGGGAGGCCAGAAACTGCCTGCGCACCTCGTCGGGCGAGGAGCGCGCATGGGCCGGGCGCGGAATGCTGGTATGTTCCATGCCGGTGATGCCGATGAGGTTGTCGAGGGTGTCGCCGTCCACAAGCTGGAGGATGTGGTAGGTGGCGCGCTCGCGACGGATCTTTCCGGCATCGAAAATGCGGATCACATGGGGCGATGCGGCGAGGCCGCGGGCGGTTTCCATGATGTTTTCGGCGGCCTCGATGGCCTGCTTTTTTCTGCCCTTGCGGATGCGGTCGACTTTGACCGCGACCCGGCCGGGAATGACGGGGTTTGAGAGATTGACGGCTTCGTAGACGCGCCCGAACTGGCCGATTCCG
>CAZGNH010000459.1:0-4431 GCA_964527025.1 uncultured Chthoniobacterales bacterium
TGGGTCGGCCCCGTCATCCGCCAGAGGCGGTCGCTGTGCCGGCAGGCCGAACGCAGCGGCGAGTTGCTCGCGGTGAGCGGCAAGGACGTCCAGGACCTCTGACGACACGTTGGCCCCGGGGGGGACGTCAAGTTCCAGGCCCTCCGCATCCTGGGGCAGGATCCTGCAGCCAGCGGCCGCCAGGTGGCTCAAGGCATTTGCCAGCGAAAGGGTCATATTGAGTACCTCCCAGGATTTAGCGGCCGCACGCCATTGCCGGCGGAACTCGGCCCGGACGGTTTGCGGTCCGGAGGGCAGGAGGGAGCGGCTTGCCGGCTTGTTGCGACGGCCGTCTCCGTTACCGGGGCGGTGGGATTGGGGCGTTTGGGGCCATAAGGGTTGCGGGCCTTGGACTTTTCGCCCATAACGCCCCCATGCCCCGCAGCTGGCGCCGCCACCCGCCATGTCTCCGCTACTCGGCCGCCTGTTTTGGTAGGCGTGCATATGACCGCTCCGCTGTCCCGGAGGGCGGCCAGAGCCGCGAGCAACTCAGGGGGCTGCACGCGCCAGCCGACCCGCTTGTGGAGGCGACTGCGGCTAATGCCGGGCTGAGCCGCGATCAGCTCCAGGAGGCGGGAAGCCAGGCCCCGCTCGCCATTTCCGAAAATGGCTCGGGCTGAGGCTGCGGAATATCGCCACAAATCCAAGGCGGCAAGAAGATCTTCCTCCTCAATCGTAGTGTGGCCCGCCGCAAGAGCCATCAGCATCGACAATCGCAGCGTTTGTGCCTCCCCCCGGGAGAGCACGGCCCTGACGATCTCCGGCCCCTGGGGGGTCGTCAGCTCCTCGTAGACTGACTCCCAGAGCCGATTGGCGGCGGGGGACCGTTGCAAACGCCCGGCAGCCCTCGCGAGGTTGACCATTGCAGCAAGCCTGTCGGGCACCGTGCCGAGATCATCAAGGTCCCCGCCGTGGGGCAGCAATCGCTCCCGGCGGCTCAATACGAACAAGAACCGGTTGTAAGTGCCCCCAAAAATATCTCCTTCCTTGACGACCCGCAGGAGTTCATGGCGAGTGGCGTGGCCAACGACCGAAAGATGCGGCTCCGTCGCTGTTCGGGCGGCATTCTTGGCCAGGGTGCGGAGGGTTTTTCCATCCCAGGCTTCCCGCAGCACCTGGCTGAGTATGGAGTTTTCCCTGTTTCCGGCCTTGAACGCAGCGACCAACTCAGAGCAGGTGATCATGAGCCGCTTGTCGTCAACCCCGGGGTCAAGGACGACCGTTTCGCAGCCCCCGGGGGGGCCGCCTTTGACGGGTACGAGCTTCTCAACCCGATCCCGGAGGGCATCGACAACGCCTTCGCCGGAAGTCAGGTTCGGCGACTGGCATCGATCGGCCCAATGCGCATCGACCGGACGAAAGCAGTCCGCGACGATGTCCCCGGCCGTCCCCTTTCGGCCGGAGCCCGTGTCGCCGATGACCGCCAGAAAAAGGTTCGGATGGTGCAGCGTCCGCCCGACCACCGTATGCGGCCCTCGGCCAACTATGTTCCCGAGGGCGACCAGCAGGGTCCCGGCCAAAGCCACTGGATGGGCCTCGGTTTCGCGGGCCACGCGGTCCATGAATTCGCCGACAACTCCATGGGCCAACGCCATTTCCGGCAGGGGAGGCAATTGCGGTGGCGGGGGGAGCGGAATCGCCTCCAACTCGGGCATCACCTCATCGCCGCCGCCGGGTGGCGACGAAAACTCAAGGGTGGCGACCTCGCTTGCGGCGTACCCTGGGGTCGCGGGCGTGCTGAAGGCGTTTCGAACCTGTCGGGGTATGTCGGCTTGGTCATCTGGCTCAAGTCCCAGCTTTTCCGCGACCCCGAGAAGGACATCCATGGCCTGGGACAGTTCCCATTCCCTCGCCCGCATATCTCGGGCGGCTTCGTAAATGCTGAGCCTTCTGCCCTTACCCTCAAAAAGCCGGCCTTCGTTGATCAGTGCCCGCGAGGCATCAGACAAGGACTGTCGCTCAATCGCGATTGGCAGCTTGTCCAAGGGCACGGCCTCGTAGGCCGGCTCCTCTGCTGCGACCGGGAACAGGCTTGCCGGGTAGATACGGTTCGGGTCGCAATCGATGACCTGAACCCGGGGTTTGTCGGGGCGGTCAGCCTTGACATTGCAAAACGGCCCGGGCAAACGCATGACCTGCTGATGGCTGCAGACGTGCTGACAGGTGCCAAGCAGGTCGGCGAGCCCCCGCTGAATCTGCTTGTGGGCCCGCAGGTCGGGCAGACAGGCCTCTAGACGCCAATAGGTGTGCCAATGCTTCGGTGATGTTGAAACGATGGCGGTCGGCGTTGGCAGTCCAGCCCGAGCGATCTGGTCCCGGACATCCGTGAGCTCAATCTCTGTGTCGAAATCCGCGACAACGAGCGATCCAGGAAGCGAGTCTGCGCCCTTCGTCCCTCCGGGGCTCTTGCGGCGGTTGATCGAAAAATAGGGATTGCTGTTTCCCCGGTTCCACTCCATCAGTCTCTGGACTTGCTCGGGGATTTCATCGGGCCTGGCCCAAATCGATCCGCCTTTGGCGAATGGAACAGGGCGGATCTCATAGATCCCGCCAGGCTCCAGGACGGCATCAAGAAAGTGCCTTAGCCTCTCGGTCTCAAGTTCGATTTCCTCATCGCTAAAAACGAGGCTGGCGTGCATCGGCGGTGGACTCCTAAGGGGCGAGGGTTACAGCAATGGATCCGGGAGAAGGTTGATCCCGGCCGGCGGGACTGAACGCCGGAAGCCACCCGCCGAGGCTTGCACCCGGCTGCCGCTGGAGGGTGGAAGACGCCTGCATTCAGGCGCTCGCAATACAGCTGGTGACGCGTGTCTTCTTGCCGTCGCTGGTGGGGTCCACCTGAATGAGGTAGACCTTGCCAACGCAGGACTCCACGCTCACACCCCCAGCTTTCACCGGCCCGCCGGTAAGTCCGGCGATAATTCTGCCGGTAGCATTGCTGGTCGTAGCTTTGATGTCGGTTACCCGACCAGCAGTCTTCCCGGCCTGATCCCCGTCCAGGATTTCCCAGGTAAACAGTGCCCCTGGGCCATACGAGTCATGTTCGATCTGGGTCGCCCCGAGAAACCTCGCTCGGTAAGCCCCAGCCGGTGGATTTGAGGTGTCCTTAACGTCGAAAAGCATCATCAATCCTTGAAAAGGTCGGCCGGCTTTTAATGCTCCGCAGTGCGGCAAGGCTGCGGCAGCCTGCTGGACGACATGCCCAGCAGTGTGTGGTCATGGCTTGGGTGGTTTCATCCGGGATTGAATGAAGGATTCAAGGGCGGCCATCGGGTAGCGAACCGCGCCGCTGCGTGCGTCGTCGTACTTGACGAACGCCGGGCCAACGCCGCCGGCCGCCCAGCGCGAGAGCGTGGCCTGCGAGATGCCCAGCATCTGGGCTGCCTCTTGGCGGGTCAGCATGCGGCCTGATCGTTCAACTGAGTTTGATGGCGTGACAGAGGTCCCCGGTGAAAAGGGAGCCCCCTGATGCCCAGTTGAACGGGGAGAGGCCACCCGAACGCGTGTGGCGTCGGGCAGCTTGTTGCGGGAGACTTCGCCAGGCCCGAGGGGGGCTGCGGCCAGCTGCTCGCCTGTAGGAGCGCTGATGGCGGTGGGCTCGGCAACGTCGCCTGAGCTGTTTGAATCGCGTCTCATTCAGAGGACTCCTGTTGCAGGGTGCGGTGGCGGTGGCCATCCGGAGTCCGTTGGATGAACCACCGCCGCCGCGTCGCCGTTGCCGGCTGCCCTGCGCGAACCGCAGAGCTAGTGTAAGCCTGTTCATCTCAAGGCGCCAGCCACTAGCGCCGTTTTTTCCGTGGACCCCCAAGGGTCGTTGTCGCAGCGCGCGTTTCATCAACGGCAGCATCGGCATCACTTGCTGCGTTGCCTGTGCGGGTAACCAGCGAGTGCGGCTTGGCAACTGGCCCGCTCGCTCTCTTAGGTCCGTCTCGCTTGACGGAAACCCGGAGGCGTGCCCTCGCGTTGCGGGGGCGCTAGGGGCGATAAGGTGCCGCGCCTGCAGTGCGAAGGGGCATTAGGGGCGCTAGGGGCGATATGGTGCCGCCCATCCCCCGGTGTGAAAGGGGCGTTAGGGGCGATAAGCCCTCTAGCCGCTCGCGGCCGCCCAGCTCAGCTCTAAGAGAGACCCAATCCGGGGCGGCCCTTAGCCGGCGGGCCAATTTGAGAATTGGGAAAAAATCCTGTTGGGGTAGATATATATATAAGGTGGCCGGTGGGGGGGCTGCGGGGGTGTTTCCGTGCCGTAAGTCCTTGAGTAGACTGGGTTTCCGGTGCGTCACTTGGAACACATCAATGCAACCCCCCAAAGGAGGGGGATCGATGAGTGCCGCACTCCCCACATGCAGAAATGTAGGGATACTCAACCCCCCAAGAGAGCGGGGAGGAGTGTGG
>CAZGNH010000460.1:0-2371 GCA_964527025.1 uncultured Chthoniobacterales bacterium
TGCCATGTCGCGCCATGGGGTTCTTGGGCGGAAGTCTTCGGTCTGGATCGATGCATAGAGATCGCGGAGGCCGGCATTCATCGTGGCGTTTGTGTGGCGGGCTTTCCAGCGCCCCCGCTGGGGGGCGGCGGGGGCGGCGAGCGCATTGTCACCCATGTCCATGAGGACAGCGCGGACGGCTTCTTCGGCGGTTTCGAAGAGGCTGGCCGGTTCGAGGATGTCGCGGGCGACACCGGTTGGGGTCGAGAGGATTTTGACGCGGGCCGCGGCGGCCTCCATGACGGCCTGGGGACCGCCCTCCCAGCGCGCGGGGAGCAGGATCAGGTCGCAGGCGTTGTAGAGTTCGTTGAGGCGTTCTCGCGGGAGGATGTTTTGCCGCAGGTCGTCTCCGGCGATCGAGGCGTCGCCCGCAAAGGTGAAGGGAATTCCCGCGCGCGCCAACTCCCCGCGCATCCAATGCCGCCGCGGGCCGGCAAGGAGCACGTGGATGCGGGCACCCGCCGCGACCAGCCTCCGGCAGACCATCACAAACAGCTCCGGCGCCTTTTGGAGCTTCGGCTGGGACAGGTCCGCCCCCTCCGAATCCCTGTGGAAATTGCCGATCACATACGTGTTTTCCGGCAGGCCGAGCCCATGGCGCAGCGCGGCTTTCTCCGCAATGGGAAAAAAGAGGGCAGGGTCGATGGCGTAGGGGATGAGGACATGGCGCAGGCGGAGGGCGTCAAATTGCGCGGCGGCCTCCGTGGACCGGGCGACCCAGAGGTCCACGAGTTGTTGGGCGCGGGCGAATTCCGGCTGGGTGAGGTAAAAGAACGGGGGATTGTCGGCGTGGGCGATGACGAATCTGCGGCGGAGGACGGCCGGTGGGTGGGCATCGAGTCCCATCCAAAACGGGGCATGGACGACCTGCGAAAAGGGAACGGGCACTTCACGGGCGAGGCCATCGAGCGCGGCACGGATGAGGCGGCGGTCCTCATCGATCGCCCAGCCGATGCCGTCGCCGCCGGTTATCGAGCAGGCGATCACAGGAGATCCTCCGTGCACCGCTCGACCGCCGCGCGGGCAGACAGGGCGGGGGACCAGCCGACGGCCGCGCGGAGCTTTTCAACGGCGATCTGCGAGACCGTCACGTCCCAGTCGAAGTGCGGACGCATGCGGACGTCAACGGGTGCTCCGGTTTGCCTTTCGACAATAGCGAGCATGTCGCGCAGGGACAGGGACGAGCCGCTGCCTATATTGAAGATGCCGGTGGCACGGAGATCCACGAGGCGCAGGAGGGCGGCGGTAAAATCCGACGGGTGGATGTAGTCTTTGGTCGCCGATCCGTCTCCCCAGAGGTCGAAGGGGGTGCCGTTGCGGGCGGCGGAGACCATGCGCGGCAGGACCCCCTGCGGGCGCGGGGAATCCCGTGTGCCGAGCAGGAGGTTGGTGGTGCGCAGAACCAGGGAGCGCTCCGGGGCACTCGCGGCCAGCAGGGCTTCGGCGGCAATTTTTCCGCGGGCGTAGGCACCCAGCGGGCGCACGGGATCTTCCTCGGTTGCGGCCCGGAAACCCGTGTTGCCATAGACCGCTCCGGTCGAAAGAAAAACCAGACGCGCGTGAGACGGCGCCGTCGCTTCGACAATACGCCGCAGCAGGGGCAAATCCTCACGGTCCGCATGGCCGGGATCCGTTTCGGCATCCATCGGCACACGGCTCCACGCACAATGCACCACCACCTCCGCATCCCCGTCAAACTCCCAAAGGCCCCGGAAAGGCCCCTCCGCCACCCTCGAATAGGGCGCAACATCCGCGCCCGCGCCCTCAAGCGCCGACATCACAAGCGGCGCGACCCGCCCCCGGGCACCCGTAACCGCAACCTTCACGCTCCGCCACCCCCCGCGACAAGAAGCCGCTGAACGAGTCTCCGGTATTCCCCGCACATCAAATCCCCGGAAGGCGGAGCCCCGAGCACGCAGGCGCGCAACCGGTCATAATCATCCCGTGCGCACGCGAGGGCGGCTACAACGTCATCCCCGATGGCCACACCGAAGCGGGCGCACTGGGTGGCCGTTCCGCCCGAGTCCCGGTGATAGACCACCGGCAGTCCGCACTGGATGCCCTCGACCGGATGCATGGCCCCCGGTTCTTTGCGCGACGCGGTCACATAGAGGTGACATTGGCGCAGGAGGTTGGCCAGGCGCATGCCGCTGGCTGGCGGATGGGTCTTCGCACATTTCCACTGGAGATCGTCCGGCCAGCGTCCGATGACCCACAACTCGAACCCCGGAAGCCGCCCGGAGGCGATGGCCGCATCAATTTCCGCATAGACGTCGAACCCCTTCGACCAATGGGGAGACCAATGGTGGGTGACCACGCGCAGGGGCTCCCC
>CAZGNH010000461.1:0-1620 GCA_964527025.1 uncultured Chthoniobacterales bacterium
CCGGCGTCTGCGCCCTCTGGGGACCGCTCCACGGCGGTGCCAACCAGGCGGTCCTCGCCATGCTGGAAAAAATCCGTGATTCGGGCGACGACGGCTCGAAATTCATCGAGGCCGCCAAAAACAGCGGCGGCACAAACCGCCTCATGGGATTCGGCCACCGGGTCTACAAGAATTACGACCCGCGCGCGCGCATCATCAAGGAGAAGTGCGAGGCCCTCCTCAAGAAGCTCAAGAAGAGCGATCCGCTGCTCGACATCGCCGAGAAACTCGAGGAGACCGCGCTCCGGGACGACTACTTCCTCGAACGCAAGCTGTATCCCAATGTCGATTTTTACAGCGGGATCATCATGCGCGCCCTCGATATCCCCTCGGAAATGTTCACCGTCATGTTTGCCATCGGGCGCATGCCGGGATGGATCGCCAATTTCAAGGAAGTGATCGACGACCCGAAAAGCAAAATCTACCGCCCGCGGCAGATTTACACCGGGCCCAACGAACGGGCCTACCTCCCGATCGCGGAGCGCTGAAGAATCAAAACCGCAGGATCGACGAGACGGGAACCGGGGCGACGGCCTGCCGCCCCTCGAGGAATTCGAGCTCGATCAGAAACTGGGCTCTGACAACCGTGGCGCCGCAGGCCTGGACAAGGATGATGGCCGCCGCCGCCGTCCCGCCGGTGGCCAGCAAATCATCGATCAGGGCCACCTTCTCGCCGGGGACGAAGGCGTCGCTGTGTACTTCGAGTTCGGCTTCGCCATATTCGAGATTGTAGGCGACCGCGTGCGTGTGGAACGGGAGCTTGCCTTTTTTGCGGATGGGGATGAACCCGAAGCCGAGGCGGTCGGCGACCGTCGCCCCGAACAGGAACCCGCGGGCGTCGATGCCCGCGATCTTGGTGGCGCCGCTGGCGGTCGTGCTCTCGACAAAACGGTCCACACACCGCCGCAACAGGGCGCCATCGGCAAGGATGGGGGTGATGTCTTTGAAGAGGATGCCGGTTTTCGGGAAGTCGGGCACGTCGCGCACGGCGGCGCGGAGGATGGGGTCGTCTTGCATGGTGGTGTGGTGGTGGATTGTCAGTCGCCGAAAGAGATTTCCATGGTGCGGGCGACGCGGACCATTTCGCCGTCCGGGGGGACCCGGCGTTGTTTGTGGACCGCGTGGGAGAGGGGCACGTCGAGGACACGGTCGTTGGCAATGCTGACCATGGATGCGAATTTTTCCATGGCAACGAGTTCGATGGCTTTGACGCCGAAGCGCGTGCCGAGGATGCGGTCGAGGGTTGTGGGGGGTCCGCCGCGCTGGAGGTGGCCGAGGACGCAGGTGCGCACCTCCTTGCCTGTGCGCCGGGCGACCTCGCGCCCGACGATTTCCCCGATGCCCCCGAGCCGGTGCTCACCGCTGGCGGTCGCGTGGCTCCTGCGTTGACCGTCGCGCGGCACGGCCCCCTCGGCCACCACAATGATCGTGCTTTTCGAGCCTTCCGATTCGCGGCGCCGGACCTCGCTGGCGACGGTTTCGAACATGAAGGGGATTTCGGGGATGAGGATGATATCGGCCCCGCCGGCCATGCCGCCATAAAGCGCCACCCACCCGACATGGCGGCCCATCACCTCGACG
>CAZGNH010000462.1:0-1548 GCA_964527025.1 uncultured Chthoniobacterales bacterium
CAAACGCTCGCTGCTCATCGAGCCCTCGGGACGATGGTTCACGAACTTCATCGCCGCGCGCCCGAACCCCTGACCGCCCGCGTGCCGTGAGAATCCTGCTGCGCGTTTTTGCCTACGTGCGCCGCTACCCGTGGATGGCGGCCGGCACGCTCTCATGCGCGGTGTTCGGGACCCTCATGGTGGTGGTTTTCCCGGCGGTCACCCAAATGATCATCGACGAGGTGATCCGCGGCAACCGCCCCGGGCTGCTTCTCCCGCTGGTCGGCACCGGCCTCCTCTCGTTTGTCCTCCAGGACGTCCTCAACACCCTGCGCATCATCCTCAACAACACCTTCGAACAAAAAGTCCTCTTCGATCTGCGCAGCGACCTTTACTCCCACATCCAGATGCTCCCTCTCGGGTGGTTCGACCACCGCGCGACGGGCGACATCATGACGCGGCTGGTCGAAGATGTGACTTCGGTCGAGCGGGTGCTGATCGACGGGATCGAGCAGGGGACGGTCGCCGTTCTCCAGATCCTGATTGTGGCGGGCCTGATGGTGTATTGGAGTCCGGTGCTGGCCATTGCGGCGGCGGCCCCGATCCCGCTGCTTGCCCTCGGGGCGCTGGCCTACACACTCACCGCGCGCGGACGCTACAGAATCCAGCGCAAGGCGGCCTCGGACCTCAACGCCCTCCTCCACGACAACATCTCGGGCATCCGCCAGATCAAAGCCTATGCCGCCGGGGAGCGTGAACACGCGCGCTTCAACGCAGCCAGCAACTCCCTGCGTGAAGCGACCCTCGTCGTCATGCGCGCATGGGCGTTTTACAGCCCCGGGATGAATTTTTTGACCTCGCTTGGGATGCTGGCCATCGCGGGGATCGGGGCTGCGCGGGTGCTTGCGGGGGATCTGGATATCGGTGTGTTGGTGGCCTTTTTGGTGCTTGCGCGTTTCCTTTACGAGCCGGTGGGGCGCCTCCACATGCTCAACCAGATCTTTCAGGCGGGGCGGGCTGCGGGCGAGAGGGTCTTCGAGATTTTGGACGAGCGTCCTGAGGAGGACACGGGCGGACGGGTGGCGCCCTTTCCGGTGCGCGGCGGGGTGGTTTACGAGGGGGTCGGATTTTCCTACGACGACACTCAGGCGACCCTGCGCGACATCAACCTCGAAGCGCGCCCGGGCGAAATGACCGCGCTTGTCGGCCCCACCGGCTCGGGCAAAAGCACCCTCGTCAACCTGCTCATCCGCTTCTACGAATACGACAGCCGACGCATCCTCGTGGACGGCATCCCGCTCCCCGAATGGCCGCGCGCCTCGCTGCGCCAACACATTGCCCTCGTCACCCAGGAGAGTTTCCTGTTCAACGGCACGGTCGCCGAAAACCTCCGCATGGGCAAACCCGGTGCGACGGACGCCGAACTCCTGCGCGTGCTTGAGGCCGCAAATGCGATCGAGTTTGTGACGGCCATGCCGCGCGGCATGGACACGCGGGTTGGCGAGCGCGGTGTGCGGCTCAGCGTCGGGGAGAGGCAGCGGATTTCCATTGCGCGCGCCCTGCTGAAGA
>CAZGNH010000463.1:0-10589 GCA_964527025.1 uncultured Chthoniobacterales bacterium
GTGCCATGTGATTGTCGTCGGCATGAACTCCCTCGGGCGCGCGCTCGCCGAAAACCTGCACCGGCAGGGCGAACAGGTGCTCGCCCTCGACACCGACGCCCGCAAGTTGCGCGGACTGCCCTGCCACACGCTGCTGGGCAGCACGGAATACCTTGATGTCTTGATCGAGGCGGGCCTGCCCCGGGCGAAGCTGCTTGTGAGCGCGCTGCGGATCGAGGAGACCAACGAGCTGCTGGCCTACCGGTGCCGCCAGTTCGGCGTGCCCTGCTGCAGCCAGGCGGTGGACCTGTCGATGGTGGACAACCTTCTCGAACTGGGTGTCGGATACCTCATGCTGCCCAAGGTTGACGGCGTGAAACTCCAAAACCGGCTCCTGCGCGAGCGGGGGATTCTCCCGCAATGACCGATCTTGCGCTCATTTTGGGAGTCGCCGCCGCGGGCTACGGCCTTGCCCTCCTGCTGCGCATCCCCGTCCTTCCCCTGCTGATTCTCTTCGGCTTCGGCCTGTCGCTCTCGCCGCTCTCGCCGCAGCAGATTCCTGCGAGGGCTCTTGTCGAGTTCGGGCTGGCTTTCCTTGTCTTCGGGGCGGGCATCGAGCTGACTCCGCGGCGGTTTGCCCACCAGACATCGGCGGTGCTCTGGGTGGCGTTGGTGCAGTTTGTGGTGGTGGGGGTGATCGGGATCGGCGCGGCATTGCTTCTGGGCCACGGCGAACTTGCGGCGGTGTATATCGGGTTTGCGATTTCGGCCAGCTCGACGCTGGTGGTGATCCGCCACCTGCGGGCGCAGCAGCAGATGTTCACCCCGTTCGGGCGGCTGGTCACCGGCGTGCTCCTTGTGCAGGATATCGCCCTCATCGCGTTGCTGACCGTGCTCGCCGCGCCTCCCGGCGGCTGGATCGAGGCCGCGCAGTCCCTTGGCGGACTCCTTGTGCTGGGCGCGGCGGCCGTCTGCGCGCATGTGTGGGTGCTTCCCGCCCTGACGAAAACCTTGCAGGGCGACGAAGAGACCCTCCTGCTTGTGGCCCTTGCGACCCTGTTCCTGTTTGTCGCGGGCGCGTATCTGCTGGCTCTGCCTTTCATTGCCGGCGCCTTCCTTGCCGGGTTTGCGCTCGCTTCGTTCCCCGGCAATGCCCTCCTGCGGGGACTCGTCGGCTCGGTTTTGGATTTTTTCCAAGCGGTCTTTTTCACGGCGCTCGGGGCACTGCTGACCATTTCTTCGCCGGAGGTGGTGGTGCATGCGCTCGTGCTGGCGGCCATGGTGTTTCTGGTGACGCCTCCGGTGGTGGCGCTCATGGCCGAGTGGCGCGGGCTCAACGCGCGTTCGGGGGTCGAGAGCGGGCTGCTCCTTGCGCAGACCAGCGAGCTGAGTATTATCTTTGCGCTGGTCGGCGTAAGTCTCGGTCACATCGACCAGAATGTTTTCACGACCCTCGCCCTTGTCGCCGCCATCACCATGACGCTGACCCCGTTCCTTGCCACCGACACGGTCACATGGAAACTCCTCCACCTCCACCCCGCAAGGCACCGGAAACCGCCCCCCGTGCAGCTCGATGGTCACGTGGTCGTCCTTGGCTTTGGAAGCGCCGGGATGTGGTTGGTCAAGCCGCTGCTCGATGCGGGATACCGGGTGGTGGTGGTTGACGACGCCCCTGCCGTGATTGACGAGCTTGCCCGCAGGGACGTGATCACCTTCCGCGGGGACGGCTCAGACAAGCGGACCCTTGAAGCGGTGCGGGCCGCCGACGCGAAGATGGTGATTGCGTCTCTTCCGCGGGTGGGGGATCTGCTGAAGGTCATCGCGTATTTGCCGGGGGTCGAGGTTGTGGCGCGGGTGTTCGAGGAGTCCGAGGCGCGGGCGGGCGAGCGGGCGGGGGGGACGGCCATCCTGAATTCCGAAGCCGCGCGGGATGAATTCCTCAAGTGGTTCGGGAATTTTTCGAAATGACCGCGGCTTCCAGACGGAGTGTCCCTCCGAGGATTTTTGTTTTGATCGGGCCGGCGTGCGCCGAAAGATCCGGCCGGCCGGCACCCCGCCCGCCAACCGCCACCACGGGCCCCCCGAGCAAAACCGGCGCCACGTAGAAGACAACCCGGTCCACAAGGTTCCGGTCAAACGCCTCCCCGAGGACACGCCCGCCGCCTTCGATCAGGACCCGGCGGACCCCCGCCCGCGCCAGCGCCCGCAGGCAGGAGCGCAGCGGCACATTGCAAAAAACCCGCGTCGGCCCGCCATCGTGGAAGATCCGCGCGCCGGGTGGCAGATTGCCGGATTGCGTCCAGACGGCGCGCAGGGGAGTGCGGGCGGCAGCCGCGGCGCCGCGGACCGTCAGGCGCGGGTTGTCGTCGCGGATCGTTTGACCTCCGACAAGGATTGCGTCGCACGAGGCTCTCAGGGCCATGGCATCGGCCCGCGCCTCGGGGGATGTGATCCACCGGCGGCCCGGTGGGGAGCTGATCCTGCCGTCCAACGACATCCCGGCCTTTGCAATCACCAAGGGCAGACCCGTGGCAATCCACACGTTCCATGCCTCGTTGACCTGCGCGCACGCCGCCGCGAGGACACCCGCGGTGACCTTGATGCCCGCACTCTCGAGGATGCCTGCGGCCCGTCCGGCGTGGCGCGGGTTGGGGTCGGTCGCGCCGTAGACCACCCGGCGCAGGCCCGCGGAAGTGATGGCATCGGTGCAGGGCGGGGTCTTGCCCCGTGTCGAGCACGGTTCGAGGGTCACATAGAGGGTCGCTCCTTGCGCCATGGCAGGATCGGGCAGGGCCCGGAGCGCCTCGATCTCCGCGTGGGGCGCGCCCGCGCGCCGGTGCCAGCCGGAGGCGACGATCTTTCCGCGGCGGACGATCACGGCTCCGACAGCCGGGTTCGGGTCGGTGCGTCCGGCTCCCTTGCGGGCCTCCCGCAGGGCCGCCCGCATGAATCTTTCGTCGTCGGGGGAGGGTATTGGTTTGCGCAAGACCCCAGATTTTCGGAATCCTTGGGATTGTGCAACCCGGCTCTCGCTCCAAATCACAATTTTTTCACGAGCTCTGCCAACTGACCCGCGCGGGGATCCCCCTGCCGCAGGGGCTTGAAATGATCGCGAAGACGGGGGGTCCGGCGCGCGCGGTTTCCGCGGCGGTGGCGCGGGGGGAGGCGGTCGCCCCCGCCTTTCGCGCCGCCGGGTTTTCCGTGGGGGAATGCGCCGTGATCGAGGCCGGCGAAACCTCCGGACGCCTCGACCATGTCTTCGCGGAGCTCGCCGAACACCACAAACGCCTCGCCGCCGCCCGTGCTCAAATCGTTGCCCGCAGCCTCTACCCGGTTTTTGTGATCCATTTTGCCGCGCTTCTCCTTCCCATTGCACCCGCCGTGCTGACGGGAGATTTTTGGGAATACGTGCGGCGGGTTGTCGCGATCCTCGCCGGCTTTTACCTCGTGTTGCTTCTTGTGTGGACCGCAGGCCGCGGGGTGGCGGCGGCCTTCGCCTCAAGTGCGTCCGCGGGCCGCCTGCTCGCAATGGTCCCGGTGCTCGGGAGGTGGCTTGTGATGTGGTGCGGGGCGCGGTTTGCATCCACGGTTTCTTTGTACCTTGCGAGTGGCGGCGGGATTTTGCGGGGCATCGAGGTCGCCGGGCGCGCCAGTGGCAGCGCCCTGCTCGCCGCTTCCGTGGCCGGTGCCGCGCAAAAAGTCAAGGCAGGCGCGCCGCTCGGCGATTCCTTCCGCAGCCTGCCCGGAATGCCCGCCGAGGTCTCACGCGCCGTCCAACTCGGCGATCAATCGGGCCACCTCGACCGCGAAACCGCCCGCGCCGCCTCCGACCTCACCGCCCGCTCCCTCGCCGGCCTCGAGGCTCTCGCCGAATGGACCCCGCGCATCCTCTACACCGGCGTCGTCCTCTTCGTCGGCTGGTCAATCATCCAAACCGCCCTGCGCATCGGCGCAGAAGTCGGATCCGTCCTGGACCTCTGATCAATCATCAACGGAGAAAAATATCCCTATGAACACGACAAAATGGAAATCAGCGGTCTTTGGACTTTTGGCAATGGCGGTGGCGACTGCGCAGGCCGGATTGATTGCGCACTATGAATTTGAGGAGACGGATTTGAGGAACGAGGGGCGCGGTGTGTTTGGGGTGGTGCAGGAATCGACGGGCAACCAACCGGCTGCGAAGTATTGGGCGACGGATGCCGATGCCGGCTACATTGCGGATGTGGTGAACCAGCCGGGTCCCGGCGGGTCTCGCCCTTGCGGGCTTGCCTGCGGCAGTCAAAAGAACCTGCGGACGACCGCTTTTTCGGTCTCGACGATGAGGAAGACGGCAAAGCCTGTCCCCAAAGGAATGAGCCAGTGGCGGAGTTCCAGCCCTGTCGAGCCGAAAAGCGTCTGCATGAACGGAGCGTAAACAAAGAGCAGTTGGAGGGCGGCCAGGACGCCGACGGCCAGCCATGCAACACGGTTTGAGAAGAGCCTCCCGCCGGTCATGCTGAACTGGCGCATGAACCGGCTGTTGAAGAGATAGAAGACCTGGCTGCAAACCAGAGTGTTCACGGCCAGCGTCCGTGCCAGATCCAGAGGCATGCCCAGGCGTCTTTCAAGGAAGAAGACGCCGAACGTGGCCCCTCCGATCAAGAACGAGACAAAGACGATGCGCCACAGAAAGTCACCTCCGAGAATGGGGGCATCCGGGTCCCGGGGCGGCCGGTCCATCACGTTCGGCTCGGGCGGCTCAAAGGCCAATGCCAGGGCAAGGGTGACGGCGGTAACCATGTTGACCCAGAGGATTTGGACAGGAGTCAGAGGCAGGACCAGCCCGAGCAGGACCGAAGCGAGAATGACCAGTGCCTCTGCACCGTTGGTGGGCAGGATGAAGAGAATGGCTTTGCGGAGATTGTCGTAGATCGTCCGGCCTTCCTCCACTGCACGCTCGATGGACTGGAAGTTGTCGTCGGCGAGCACGATCTCGGCAGCCTCTTTGGTCGCCTCCGTCCCCTTGATGCCCATGGCCACGCCGACGTCGGCCCGCTTCAATGCCGGAGCATCATTCACGCCATCGCCGGTCATGGCGACGACCTCGCCTCCGGCTTGGAGCGCCTTGACCAGACGCAATTTGTTCTCCGGACTCGTGCGGGCAAAGACCATGCGCTCGCGGGCGAGGCGGGCGAACTCCTCGTCGGAAGCCGAGTCCAATTCGCGACCCGTGACCGCGCCGTCGGCATCTTCCCCGAGAATGCCCATTTCGCGCCCGATGGCCTCCGCCGTGCCCGCGTGGTCGCCCGTGATCATTTTCACCTCGATGCCGGCCCGGCGGCAGATTTTGATGGCCTCGATCGCCTCGCTCCTCGGCGGATCCAAAATCCCCGTCAGCCCCACGAAGATCATCTTGTCCTCCAAATCATCGACACTCAGATCGCTCTTCCCTTCGTCCCCGTCCTTGTAGGCGGCTGCCAGCAACCGGAGGCCCTTGCCGCTCAGCCGCTCAACCGCTTCTTCCCAGAAATCGCGGTCCAGGTCCTCCGCCGGGCCGTCTGCTCCAAGTTGTTGCGAACAGCGGTCGAGCAAACGGTCCGGGGCACCTTTGAGCAGGATGCGGACTCCTCCCTTGGGCAGGCGGTTGAGGGTGGCCATAAACTTGTGCTCCGACTCGAACGGGATCTCCGCCATCCGCTCGTAATCCTTGCTTGCAAACCCGGATTTGCGGGCGAGTGCGAGCAGGGCTCCCTCTGTCGCTTCCCCCTGCACTTCCCATTGGCCCTCTTTTTCCAAAATCTTGGAATCGTTGCACACGGCCATGATCTCAACCAGAGAACGAAGGTCTTCGTTTGCGTCGAGGGCGGCTTCCTCCCCGTCGTTTCCGCGGGTGACCTTGCCCTCGGGACGGTAGCCGGTCCCGGAAACTTTGTAGGAACCCGCACGGGTAATCACGTTGCGGACGGTCATTTCATTGCGGGTGAGAGTGCCCGTCTTGTCGGAGCAAATGACGGTGACCGAGCCGAGTGTTTCGACGGCGTTCAACTTGCGGGTGATGACGTTGCGTCCGGCCATGCGCTGCACCCCGAGGGCGAGGGTGATCGTGAGGACGGCCGGGAGTCCCTCGGGAATGGCCGCCACCGCGAACCCAATCGCGGCGAGGAACAAATCCGCCATGGCGAAATCGTGCAACAACCACCCCGCCAGAACCATCAGACCCGCCATGCCCACGATCGTGATCGAGAGCACTTTGCCCAATTGGTTCATCTGCCGGGTGAGCGGGGTGGCGAGGGTCTCGACGTCGGAAATCGCCCCGGTAATGCGCCCGAGCTCGGTTTTCGCCCCTGTTGAGGTCACGACCCCCTTGCCGCGACCGGAGGCCACCATCGTCCCCGAATGGGCCATGCCAAACCGGTCCCCCACGCCGGCTTCTTCTTCGACACTGGCAGAGGTTTTCTCCGTGGCCTCGGATTCACCGGTCAGAGCGGATTCCTCGATCCGGAGGTTCGTGGCCTCGATCAGCCGCAAGTCGGCGGGCACGCGATCCCCGGACTGCAGGCGCACGATATCTCCGGGCACCAGATCCCCGGCATCAATCTCGGTCCATTCTCCGTCGCGCCGCACCCTGGCGCGGAGAGAGAGCATTTTGCGGATGCCTTCAAGGGCCCGGTCCGCTTTGCCTTCCTGGATGAAGCCGATCAGGGCGTTGATCAGAACCACGCCGAGGATGACCCCCGTATCAACCCAGTGCCCGAGCAGCGCGGTGATGCCCGCCGCCGCGAGAAGCACATAAATGAGCATGTCGTGGAAGTGCTTCAAGAAGCGCTTGAGCACCCCCTCCTTTTCCTGTTCCGGCAATCGGTTGGGTCCCACCGCATCCAATCGCCCGGACGCCTCGCCGGCGGACAGGCCTTCGGGAGAGCTTTCGAGTTCGTCGAGCACCTCCCCGGTCCCCCGGGCATGAGGATTTTCGATCACGAAGGATGTGTCGGCATCGCTATTCACTTCACCTGAACGGGCTGTTGAGAGGATCCGTTCGAGGAACGGTTCTTTCCCAGAACCCCGTTCAAAAATTACCCGGGGGTGCCGGGGAATCAAATGATTTATGGATGAAATCAACACGCCCAAGGCTTTTTCATTCGGCCTGCGCGGCCCAATGAAAAGGCTTTTGAAATCTCAAATTGCAGATTTCAGATCGAGCCGGATGTTTGCTGGCGCGGCGGCTTCAAATGAAAAAGCCTTGGTTGCCCCCCACAATCCACCCAACCGCCGGAACGCGATTCCATGCCCGGGGCCGGTCTCCCAATTCGCGGCGATCCCGCATTACCACCCGACGCTTGCCGAGATCTGGACCCGCCCTGCAGAGGAACTTTCCTGAGAACCTGTGAAACAGGTTACGGGAGGCCGCCCAGTTTTTGCACCGCCTCGCGCAAGGCTTTTGCAACCGCCGCGGGTGCTCTCCGGGCATCATCGCCCCGCAATTCCGGGGCTTCCAGTGGCGGGCCGAAGCGGACGTTTACCCTGCCCCAACGTGGCAGGCGTTTGCCTTTTGGAAGAGCGGCATGGGTGCCTTCGATCCGGACGGGGACGACCGGCACTTCGCAGTGTTTGAGAAGGAGACCGATGCCGGGCTGGAAGTCTTGCAGCGATCCGTCGGGTGCTATCCGGCCCTCGGGAAACCAGACCAACGGATGGTTTTGTCGCAGCACACAGGCGGGAAGCGTCAGGCTGGAAACCGGTCCCCTGCGGCCATCGATCGGAACAATCTGGCCGAGGCGGCAAATTTCCCGGGTGATGATATTCCGGAACATGACTTCGGTGCTGCCCGCCCAGAAAAAACGACGGGCGCGTTCATATCCCAGCGCCACCGCTAGACATGGGGGATCCAGATAACTGGCATGGTTGGGAGTGAGGATGAAGGGGCCCTCTTCCGGCAGATTTTCGAGGCCTTCCGCGCGCACACGCAGGAGAAGACGAAGGCAGCCGTAGAGGAGAGCAAAGAGGATGGAAGCGATGGCCCACCGCATTGGGCCGCGTACTTGCGCCCATTTGCGCTGGTTTTCATTCAGATCCGGATCCTTCAATGTGCGGGCAACCTGTCCGCCCGCGCTCTCTTGAGCCTCGGAGATCGCCTCCATCAAATCGCCGACGCGTTCGACCCGTGCCATCATGGCTTCGTCCACCGGGGTCCCTGTGGCCGCTTCAATCGCGAGCGAGAGTTCCACCCATTCCAGGGAATCAATCCCCAGATCGCTGCGGAGGTCGGCATCGGGTGCGACCGGCCGGTCCGAATAGCGTTTGCACAGCAGATCCCACAGTGCGCGGACACGCCGGTTTTCAAGGAGTGCTCTATCCTGACTGGATAATTCCTTCACCGGCAGGGGCCCCTTCCGGCGTTCCCCGGTTGCCTCACCGGCCCCGCCATTGCGGGCTTTTGTAAATGCTTTCTCCAGCTCATGCCGCCGGAGTTTGCCAAGCCGGGTGCGGGCCAAATCCCGCGTGGTGATGGCAAGATCGGTCAGTTGCTGGTAGGAGGGCAAACCGCGTCCCTGCCTTTTCAAGCCCTCGCGGAGCTTGTCGAAGGCCGCTTCCCGGTCCGTTTCACGCATCAGAGCGTCTTCCGGCACAACAAGGGCCGCGAGTTTGCCTTCCTGTTCGAGGATGCCGATTTCCTTGATCCCGCCGGCTTTTGCATAGTGTTCCTCGAGGGTTGCGGGATCGATATTCTCGCCCCCTTGCAGGGCGATTTGGGTCGAAATCCGACCGCACAAATACACGATCCCGTCACGGTCGATGGTGGCGATGTCCCCCGTCCGAAACCAACCGGATTCGGTGAAGCTCTTTTTGGTCGCATCCACATTGTTGCGGTAGCCGGAAAAAACACTGGGTCCCCGCGCCAGCAACTCGCCCTTGCCGCCATCCCGGCCCGAGTCCGGGGCGCCTTCGCCGTGCGACTCCAGCGCGGCCGGATCAATGCGCAATTCGACGCCATCGACCGCGCGGCCGATGGAGTCGTAAGCGGCCTCCCCCGGCCATTTGACGGTCAGGAGGGGAGAGGTCTCTGTGAGCCCGTAACCGATCGCCACCGGCCAGCCGAGAGTTTCAAGGTTTTGGGCAAGCCCGGGATCGAGAGGGGAGCCACCCGAGGCGAGCAGTCGCAAGCGCGGGGCCGCTTTTTTCCGGATGGGCCGGAACAAAATACGCCCCAGCGGGAGCCCGATCCGCGCGCCCGCTTTGGACAGGGCCAGCCCGGCGTCGAAGAGAGCCCCTCCCGCCGGCATGGCGCTGATCCGGTCCCGAAGGCCGTTGAAAAACGCCTTGTAGAGCCTTGGCACTCCGAGTGTTACCGTGGCCTCACCATCTTGCAGCGCGGTGGCCAGTGCTTTTCCCGTCAGGGTCCCCGGCAGGATGACGGGCAGACCGAGGGCCAGTGGTGCAAGAGTGCCGATGACAAAGGGATAGACGTGGTGGAGGGGCAGGGGCTGTAGCACGCGATCATCCGCCTTGATCAGGCCGGTGCGGCTGACCGTTTCTATTTGAAAGAGAATATTTTCATGGCTCAGGGGGACTCCCTTCGGTGGGCCGGTTGTCCCGGAGGTATAGAAGAGCACTGCGATCTCCCGCGGGTCCGGCACTGGCGGCTTCTCTGCGGCGTTTCCAAAGAGTTTATGCCATGAGGGCGCGTCCCGGGACCCGCCCGGACCGCCGTCCCCCTTGCCCTCGTCCGCTTCGGTATCGAGCAGAAAATATTCCATGTCGGGCTTGCCCTCCAGCGCCATCAACCGCTGCCACAGCCGCCTTGTCGTCAGAACAAGCCGGGCACCGGCATTTTCGAAGACATGCAGGAGATCGTTGTCCGGCATCTGCGTGTCGAGTGGAGCAACGATCCGGCCCGATCTCAGAATGCCCACGGCGGCGATAATCGCCTCGGTTGAGGCAGGGGTGAAAAGAAGGACCGGCCGCGTCAATGCGCCGTCGCTTCCGCGTTGAAGCAGACCGCTCGCAAGCTTGTCGGCTGTCTCCAGAAGGGCGTCAAAGCTTTGTCGTTTGGGCTCCCTGCCGCCAAACTCGAGAATGGCATCGTGGCCGCCCCCCCGGGGGATGGCGGAGAGAGCAGGAGGCAGAGGGCATGTTATCAGGTCTGACATTTCCGGCGGGCATGTTCGGGAGCGGACGTTCCATCGCAGGGGACGCAAACAGGTTGTTGCTCCTTGAAGCCTTCCCATGCGCGGTGTGCGGTGCATTTCATGATCTCAGTGGGGCGGTCTTTTCAAACGCCGGGTCGGGGTCAATAGACCAGCTCGCGGAAGCGTTCGATGCGGTGGGCGGTGATGATGTTGCCGTTGTGGGGGGAGCTGGCCCGTTCGTCGCCCGAACGGCTGAGGATCTGGAGGTCGTCGCCATCGATCACCATGCTGGCGTAGTGGCGCGAGGCGACCTCGACCGGGCCGATGGCGACCACACCCGCAAAGCACCAGTCAACCATGTTGCGCGAGAAATGCAGGACGAGCCGGCGGCGTTCGTTGTTGGGCAGGTTGAAGCGGTCCGGCGGAAGGCGGTCGGCCCGGCGCATGCTGTCGGTCGCCTGCGTGGAGAGGAGCCAGTAGAGCTTCGTCGGCTCGTCGTAGAGC